>JAKOPX010000382.1 GCA_029778665.1 Bacillota bacterium
AGATAGGGAAGGTGGTGAGCAATCGTGGCTACTATAGACCCGAACCAAGATTATGACATTATCCATACCCTGACATTTTCAGCAGCGTCAGGAACCTGCCCGATAAGACTACACAGGGGTTCTTCGTCTGCCACTTCTGGTACGGTATATTATCGTGCCGGGACTAGCGGAGACTGGACTTCGCTATCTGTCTCAGGCACAAGCACCACTTTCCCGGTAACTGATACGACAATGCAGGTAGCGCATGACTGGAATAAGTCAGGCAATAACTATATGACACCCTCGTTTCGGGAGGCAACAAATATAACCAGTATCACCATTTCCCAAAAGTCGTTTTTGACTGGGACAATGGGGAATTATTTCATGTATTACTATGCTTATAACTGCTCATCCCTCACTTCGCTCGATGTTCCAGACACTAGCGGTCTTACAAGCGTGGGGACTGATTTCATGGCTTACTATGCTTATGGCTGCTCCTCCCTCACTTCGCTCGATGTTCCGGACACTAGCGGTCTTGAGAGCGTGGGGAATTATTTCATGCGTTCCTATGCTTATGGCTGTTCCTCCCTCACTTCACTTACTGTCCCGGACACTAGCGGTCTTACAAGCGTGGGGGCTAGTTTCATGTATTCCTATGCTTATGGCTGTTCCTCCCTCACTTCGCTCGATGTTCCAGATACCAGCAGTCTTGAGAGTGTGGGGACTTATTTCATGCAATACTATGCTCGTAACTGTTCCTCCCTCACTAAACTGGTGTTGCCCGCTGTCGGCTGGTTCGAGGATAACAATGTAAACTGGAGTGTCCCCTCCGGTAGATTGGGGAAACTCAAAGGTCGTGTGCTTAATTCGGACGATTTAAGCGGCTGGAAGGCGTTAACCGCAGAAGGCAAAACGCTTTACACTAACTATATTCGTGACCCGGAGCTTGTGTATTATGAGCGACCAACTGAATATTGCGAATACGTAGCCGATCTTGTTCGCACTATCATACAACGTCAATCTTACAATGCTGATGCCACAAGGCGAATTGCAAAAGAATATTCTTATCCTGCTGATGCTGAAAGAAAAATACTGCAGGACTACGATTAT
>JAKOPX010000383.1 GCA_029778665.1 Bacillota bacterium
TCATACAGCAGTGCCACTTTACGGCTGTCCGTTACCGGGACCAGGTTCCTTGCCACATTGTCTATCTTTGTATAATCGATATCTGCATCGCTGCTGATCAGCAACGAACCGAACATCAGGGGCTGCAGTATGTTTTTGTTTATCTCATCCTTATCCGCCATGTCACTGATAAAAACTATGGCTCCCCTGTATCTCCTGTCATGCCCGAAGTTGAACTCATGGACTGCCAGATCGCTGCTTCCGCGCAAATTTTCCCTTATTGCCCTGATGTTGTTTTCCAGGCTGGGCAATAAGGGTTCACTGTTTTTCTTTTCAGGCGCAGTTCCATTCTTCATGCGGTCATTTTCATTTTTCAGGGATGAACAGCGGATCCTCCTGAAAATATACCTGAACATAATCGATTCTTCCCGGCTGATTTTTACTTAGTTTCTGCATATAGCGGTGATTTATTCATACAGCGGGAACTGCGGAAAGTGCCAGGAGCATCCTGTGACTTTGGATCGACCTGCTTTTCAGGTTTCGGCCCGGCGGGCGCCCCGGCCTGTTACCTTTCAAACTGGCTGTTGTACAGATCGGCATAAAAACCGCCTTTTTTCAGCAGTTCATCATGGGTCCCCTGCTCGACGATCTTCCCCTTGTTCATCACCAGGATCAGGTCCGCTTCCCTTATCGTGGAAAGCCTGTGGGCAACGACGAAGCTTGTGCGGCCTTCCATCATTTTTTCAAAGGCTTTCTGGATCCTGATCTCTGTCCGTGTATCTATAGATGAAGTCGCTTCGTCAAGGATGAGCATCGGCGGCTGCAGAAGCATGATCCTTGCAATGGAAAGCAACTGCTTTTCGCCCTGCGAGATGTTTTCTCCCTCCTCCGACACCGGTGTGTCATAGCCCTGGGAGAGGCGCATGATAAAGCCGTGGGCGTGCGCCGCCTTCGCCGCTTCCACGATTTCTTCGAATGTGGCGTCAGGCCTGCCGTACGAGATATTCTCCCGGATGGTACCCGTCTTCAGCCACGTGTCCTGGAGCACCATCCCGAACATCGAACGCAGGCTGTCCCGTTTCACTTCCTTTATGGGATGGCCGCTGACCGTGATCTCACCGGCGTCCACGTCATAAAACCTCATGAGCAGGTTCATCAGGGTCGTTTTGCCGCTGCCGGTCGGACCCACGATGGCGATCCTTTGTCCCGGTCTGACCGTGAGATCCAGGTTTTTGATCAGTTCGACATCCGGGCTGTATGAAAAA
>JAKOPX010000384.1 GCA_029778665.1 Bacillota bacterium
ACAAGGAGCGTATTGACCCCGCGGCTTGCGGCAAGAGACGGGTTGATACTGACAAGCAGCACCTTGTTGAATATCAGGACCCAGAGAGTGACCACTGCCGCGAACGAAACCATGAGCAGTATTATCTCATTTGGCCTGACGCTGAGGATGTCGCCCACCAGGTATGACGAATACCTGTTGAAGCCTCCCGATGAAAGCAGTATCAGTCCCAGTGCCACCGCGGTCGATGAAAAAACACCTATTATAGTGTCGGTCGATGTCCTGCTCTTGTTCTTGATGATCGTTATGACAACGGCAAAAACCACGGAAAACAGGACTGCCCCCACCAGCGGCTTAAGTCCCCCGAGCAGCGCGCCAATGGCGATGCCGGTGAACGCTCCGTGCCCGATCGAATCTGAAAAGAAGGCCATTTTGTTGCTTACGACCATCGTTCCCAGCAGGCCGAACAGAGGGGTTACCAGGAGCACCGCCAGCAGCGCGTTTTTCATGAAGTTGTGCTCCGCCCATTCGAAAGGCAGCAGGAATTCTACAATATCGTACCAGGCCTGCAGCATCATCCTTCGCCCCCTTCCTTACCGCCGGGCACGCCTCCGCCCATGAAGAACCCGGTGATCCCGAAGCATTTCAGCGTCTTCTCATCACTGAATACCTGCTGCGGAGTCCCGCTGGCTATCACAGTCCTGTTGAGCAGCACCACCCGGTCCGCATGCCGGTAAACCTGGTCGAAATCGTGGGACACCAGGATGATGGAGAGGTCGTAATTGTGCCTGAGCTCTGCCACGGTGCTGTAAAACAGTTCAAGCCCGCCCTGGTCCATCCCCGAAACAGGCTCATCCAGGAGCAGCAGGTTGGGCACAGGATGGAGGGCCAGCGCCAGCAGCACCCTCTGCAGTTCACCGCCTGACAGCGCTCCCAGCCTGCGGTCCAGCAAATGCTCAGCATTGACCTTCCTCAGCCCTTCCAGCGCCCGCTTCCTGACACTGCCGGGCCTCACGAGCCATGCCGGTTTCTTTGAAAGGCATGCGACAAACAGGTCGGAAACGCTCGCAGGGATGCCGGCGTCAAAATCCAGGTGCTGGGGAACGTACCCGATAACCGGTTCAATGCTCCGGTCACCCTTGGAATTAAGGAATCTGAATTTTCCCGTATACGGGACTTCACCGAGCAATGCCTTTAGCAGCGTGCTTTTGCCTCCGCCGTTGGGACCTATTATGGCGGTCAGTTCACCGCAGTGGATGTGGATATTGACATTTTCGAGTATGACATTATGCCCCTTTGTTACGCCCAGGTTTTCTATCCTGGTGCAGCAAAGGCTGCAGCAGTCTCCTTCACATTTGGCATGATACCTGTCTGTATGCATGATCAGCCTCACCGTGTTTTATCCCAGGGCTTCCTTCAGTGTCTCCATGTTCTGCCGCATCGCGTCAAGATAAGCGTTCTTTGCTTCCGGAACGGACTCTCCCGTGACCACAGGGTCCAGTGTATACACAACGGCACCCGTCTCGCCGGCAATCGTCTCCATCGCTCCGGATGAGTACTGCGGCTCGGCAAAAAGCGCCCTGACGCCCGTCTGCCTTATAATGCCGATGATCTCCGCCAGCTCTTTCGGCGTCGGTTCGGTGCCAGGCTCCCTTTCTACGACCGAAACGATATTGAGCCCAAATTCCTGCGCAAAATACGGGAACGCTTCATGGAACGTAATAATATCCCTGTTTTTCAAGCCGTCCAGTTCTCTGTGCATTTCCTGCCTCAGCGCCTCTACTTTTTCGATGTACGAAGCGGCATTCTTACGGTATAGTTCCGCATTTTTACCGTCCAGTTCAGACAGCCCGTCCGCTATGTTCTGCACATATGCCGCCACGTTGGACAGGCTTACCCAGACATGCGGGTTCTCTTCTCCGTTCTCCTCCCTGATAGTCTGGATACCGGCCGCAGCTTCTATTATTTCCAGGTCTTGCTGCTGGCTCAGCACATCTTCCAGAAAAGACTCCATCCCGGCGCCGTTTACAATGAACACGTCCGCTTTTTCAAGCAGCCTCAGATCGGAAGGCCTGAGCGAATAATCGTGCAGGCACCCGGTCTGGGGCTCCGTCATATTGGTCACCATAACGCCGGGCACACCGTCGGTCACATTGATCACAGCCACATATACAGGAAAAAATGACGTAACGACATGCAGACCGCTTTGTCTGTCCCCGGCGTCACCCTTCCCGCTGTTTTTATCATTCGCAGCCCTGCAGCCTGAAAGGAGCAGTGCTGCAGCCAACAATGCCGCTGCAATTTTTACAGGCCTTCTGTACATTATTACCCTCCAGTTTTTTCGTATGCCTGTATTCTACCACATGAGAACCAAACAGAAAACAGTGCTTCTGATGAGAAGCGATGCTATAACGATTATGAGATATATCCAATATACGTATCCAGGGTTTTCAGACCACAAATGCAAAAATAACGGAAAACTCAGTCACACCCCATAAAGGCGGGAACATCGACATCAGAGTATAATACTGCAACACTTCATCATAATATGGCCAGGGACGGTCCTGCCTGTCTCCCTGACCTGATACCCCGGGAGCATCGGCATGCAGACCGTCCCTCTCATATTCTTGTAATTATTATTTGTTCAGCAATTTCAATGCTTTTTCGATTACATTCTCGACGGTGAACCCGTACTTCTTGAACAGAAGCCCTGCGGGAGCCGATTCACCGAAGCGGTCTATGGAGATTACGTCTCCCTGCAGACCCGTGTACTTATGCCAGCCAAAGGAAGCGCCTGCTTCCACGGCAAGCCTCTTTGCCACATCCGAAGGAAGCACAGATTCCCTGTAATTCTCATCCTGCTCCTCGAACAGCTCCCAGGACGGCATGCTGACGACACGGACCGCTATGCCGCGCTCCATCAGCTGCTTTCCGGCCTCATAGACCAGGTGTACTTCGGACCCGGAAGCCATCAGTATGATCTCAGGCTTCTTTCCTGAATCAAGTATGACATAGGCTCCCCTGAGTGCGTCCCTGCCGGTCATTTCAAGCTGCGGGAGGTTCTGCCTCGTAAGTATGAGCGCTGTAGGCGTGCTCTTCCTGGTCATTGCCGTATACCATCCAGCGGCTGTCTCCTTTGCATCGCACGGACGGAACACAATGAAATTGGGGATGCTCCTGAGCGCAGCCAGGTGCTCCACAGGCTGGTGGGTAGGCCCGTCCTCTCCGACGCCGATACTGTCATGGGTCAGTATATATGTCACCGGAAGTTTCATCAATGCGGACAGCCTCATGGACGGCTTCATGTAATCGCTGAATACGAAGAAGGTGGCAACATAGGGTCTGAGCCTTCCATAGGCAGCCATACCGTTGGCTATCGCCGCCATCGCGTGCTCACGGACGCCAAAGTGCAGGTTGGCTCCGCTGCGGTCCTCTTTCGAGAAATCGCCCTTATTCTTCATGTAGGACTTGTTCGAAGGCGCAAGGTCAGCCGAACCACCGATCAGGTTGGGGATCCGGGCGGCGAGTTTGTTCAGCACAGTGCCTGAAGAGTTCCTCGTGGCATCGGCCTTGCTGTCATAGCTCCAGAAGTCTTCGTCACCAAGGAGGGATTCAGAATAGTCCTTCTCCTTCCATGCCTCCCATTCCGCGGCAAGCTCCGGGTATTCCTTCTTATAGGCTTCCATCATTTTGTTCCACTCATCTTCTGCCTTCCTGCCTTCGGCACGGATCTGCTCCAGATGAGCCTTCACTTCATCCGGCACATGGAATTCCTCGGTGTAATCCCACCCCAGTGTTTTCTTGGTCGCCAGCACGTTCTCCGCTCCAAGGGGCTCGCCGTGGGCGGATGCCATGCCCTGCCTGGGGCTGCCGTAACCTATCTGGGTCTTGATCTCTATCAGTGAAGGTCTGTCTTTCACAGCCTGCGCAGCCTTGATCGCCGCATCGATGTAGTCGATATTGGTTCCGTCTTCCACCAGCATGGTATGCCAGCCGTATGCCTCGAACCTCTTCCTGACATCTTCACGGAAAGCCAGATCGGTCGAACCTTCTATCGTGATGTTGTTGGAATCATACAGGACTATGAGCTTGCCGAGCCCAAGCGTACCAGCCAGTGATGCTGCCTCGGAAGCCACGCCTTCCATCATGCACCCGTCTCCTGCAAGCACGTATGTGTAGTGATCGACTACAGGATAGCCAGGGCGGTTGAATTTCTCGGCCAGATACGCTTCCGCGATGGCCATTCCCACGGCATTCGCCAGTCCCTGTCCCAAAGGCCCTGTAGTTATCTCAACGCCCTTTGTGTGCCCGTATTCAGGATGTCCCGGTGTAAGGCTGTCCAGCTGCCTGAAGTTTTTCAGATCGTCGAGGGTCAGTCCGTAACCGAACAGGTGGAGCAGAGAATAGATGAGCATTGAGCCGTGTCCTGCGGACAATATGAAACGGTCCCTGTTGTCCCAGTCGGGATTGGCGGGATTGTGCTTCATATTCCTTGCCCAAAGCGTATACGCCATCGGAGCAGCTCCCATCGGCAGGCCGGGATGGCCCGAGTTGGCTTTCTGTACCGCTTCGGCAGACAGGATCCTAATGGTGTTTACAGTTAAGAGTTCGACGTTGTTCATATATACCTCCTGGCAACAAAGATTTTTATTTCGGTGCAAACACGCATGCCCTTCCAGCGTGAGGTCCCTCCCGGTCCATACAGCAGGGCTCATGCTGCCGGATCCATGCAGCGATCTCAACACATCAGACGGCTCCCTGCCTGGGCCTCACCCATATCCTTGCCTTGAAGCAGGGCTTGCCGTCTTCCTCGTTAACGCCTTCTATGTAGACCGTGCCGTCACCGTCATCCGGGATCTCACGGCAGAGCAGCAATGTGTCGCCCGGGAATGCTTCTTTTATATAATTCACTTCAATGGCCTTCAACATGTACTGCCTGTGGCTCTCAACAGGGAAACAGTCCATGATGTAGTCTATATACCTCGAGTTGTTTATATGGCCGTTGAAGTCAACGTCACTGTAACCTACCACTTTCCTGTAGACCGGCTCGGGTTTCCCCAAAGGCCTCAGCTTCCCCGGTCTTGTGTCCAGCGCGTGTTCCGCGATGAACTCAGGATGTTCCATATGGATATAATCGCTTCTCCTCAGTTCTCTTGTTTTCGTATCTATCAAAACCCAGGTTGAAACAGCTCTTATAATCGCGTCCCCGTCTTCGCCGCAAACCTTGAAATCTCTCCCGAACTCCATTTTTCCTGGCGGATGGGGCCATGTCGCGACTGTTATGCTTTCATTCAACTCAGGGATCCTTGCGAACTCCACCCTGATGCGGGTCAATACCCATGCCACGGAGTATTTCTCAGCCAGCGTATCGACTCCGGCGCCAAGCCTTTTCACATCCTCGCTGGCCGTATCCTGGAAATATTCGAACAGTTTACTGCACTTCAGGCATTTAAGGAAATCCACGTCGCTGTACCCGACAGTATATGTATTCCTGTAAACCGCCTCAATCCCCAAGGTCCGACCCCCCGAAGCCGTCAGGCATATATGTCCTCTGTACCGTCAAAAAAGATAATAGCACAATGCCTCAATATTTTCCACAGATAACATCAAATCGTTATGAAATTTTATCAAAAACTATTCATTTTTCAAGTCTGCTGCGAACGCATTATCTTCCCTGGATGAAAAATTTTTCAGTTCAGTACGTGACGATTACTGTTCCTTTCGTCTGCCCCGTGAGTAAAAATAAAGCCTATGGAATTTTCAGCTCAGTGCGGAGCAATTGCAGTTCCTCCCGGGATGGAGGGCTTACTGCACATACTCTCAAATTTTTATGCCAAAAGCTGCAAATTGGAACATTATTAACAACCGGGCCTATTAACGGGACTTATGAAAGACAATAAAAAACGGCTCTTTCTGATACAGCCGTATAAGGCTTCCTGGCACTGCCCACAGGAGCCGCATTCCTGGCATTCTCCACGCTGGTGTGGAGATTCGGCGTAAGGCATTACAAAAGCACCGGAAGCTGACCTCCCGGTGCTTTGCTCACTCCTTCATACTGCAGCATGGACGGGACCATCCAATTTCCGCAGCACTGCATCCAAATCGCTCCCTGCCGTATTTCCGTCCTGCCGCAATCTATTCCGCAGCTTTCCTGAGCGCCTGCTCAAGATCGTAAATAAGGTCATCCGGGTCCTCGATGCCTATCGAAAGCCTTATCTGGTCCGGCGTCACACCCGCCGCCAGCTGTTCCTCGGGCGACAACTGGGAATGGGTGGTGGATGCGGGATGTATCACGAGTGATTTGGCATCCGCGACATTGGCGAGAAGCGAGAATATCTCAAGGCTGTCAATGAATTTCACTGCAGCTTCATATCCGCCTTTGATTCCGAATGTGAATATGGAGCCCGCACCTTTCGGCAGGTATTTTTTTGCAAGTCCGTGGTATTTGTTGTTTTCAAGCCCCGGATAGTTGACCCATGCGACCTGCGGGTGGTCATTGAGGTATCTTGCCACCTTCATGGCATTATCCACATGCCTTGCCACTCTCAGCGACAATGTCTCAAGCCCCTGCAGCAGCAGGAAAGAGTTGAACGGGCTGATGGCCGCACCGGTGTCCCTGAGCAGCTGGACCCTTATCTTCGTCACATAAGCTGCCGGACCGATATCCCTTGCATAGACGATGCCGTGATAGCTCGGATCAGGTTCGGTCATGCCCGGGAATCTCCCGCTTCCCAGCCAGTCGAATTTCCCGCTGTCGACGATTACGCCTCCCAGTGTAGTGCCATGGCCTCCTATGAATTTAGTGGCCGAATGCACCACCACGTCGGCTCCGAACTCGATCGGCCGGATAAGGTAAGGTGTCCCGAAAGTATTGTCCACGATCAGCGGTACCCTGTTCTCATGGGCGATCGCAGCGATAGCTTCGAAGTCCGGGATGTTTATGCTCGGGTTCCCGAGAGTTTCGATAAAGACCGCCTTTGTTTTCTCATTTATTGCTCTCCTGAAATTTTCCGGGTCATCCGGGTCGACGAATACCGTTTTGATCCCGAGCTTCGGCAGCGTGACCGAAAACAGGTTGTACGTGCCGCCGTAAAGGGTGCTGGCAGCCACGATCTCGTCTCCGGCCCCGGCGATGTTCAAAATGGCGTATGTAATGGCGGCAGATCCCGATGCTACGGCCAATGCGGCCACGCCGCCCTCCAGTGCAGCCATCCTCTGCTCGAACACATCATTGGTAGGATTCATGATCCTCGTGTAGATATTGCCCGGCTCCTTGAGCGCAAACAGGTTCGCACCGTGCTCGGTGTTCCTGAAAACATACGACGTGGTCTGGTATATGGGCACCGCCCTCGAACCGGTCGCAGGATCCGGCTTTTGTCCCGCGTGTACCTGCAATGTGTCAAAACCAAGTTTTCTCTTTTCCATGACTGACCTCCCGTGCTACATATTTAAAAAGGAGTCTTTGGCAATATTATATACCACCTTCTGGGTTTGCCGACCCTTTTTTGACCTATTTTTTAATTCCATCTATTCCTATATGTTTTGTATATTATACTAAAAACAAACATATGTCAATAGGGTCGCTGAGCATCAGTCAGTCTGTTGCAATGCGGTTTTGTCAGATCGCTCCGGTCCCGTTATCCTTCAGCATGTATTTGCAGCATACCGGAAGAATTTTTTCAGTAAACAGGCGGAAAAATACGTGCCGGGTACACAAAACTGGTATAATTAATCCTGGATCATAGATCCTGGATCCGGGATTATTAAACAGCACGCAGTAATTTCAGCAGAAAAGGAGAGAGTATTTTGGACAGCAGAAAAGCAATAGTGATCGGCAATTATACGAATGTGGCATGGCATCCGCTGGACGGACCGGACAAAGAACTCAGGGAAATCCTCAGTGATTTTGAGGTAGAATGCACCGAAGACTATGACAGGTTCAGGTATGACAGCCTGAGCAGGTATGACCTGTGTGTCGGATACACGGAAAACAGGCTCACCGATGAACAGGTCGCAGGGCTCATGACATACGTGCTCAACGGCGGCGGCCTTCTCGCAATACACACCGGCATCGTGGTGGAAGCCCGCTTCGAGGCAGCGCATCTGGCGGGCGGCAGGTTCAGGTTCCATCCTGAACAGAAAGTGCTCACTTATACGCCGACCGGGTCGGGGCATATCATCATGGAAGGCATAGAAAGTTTCGACATAATGGAAGAACCCTATCAGTTCGATCTCGACAACCTCATTGAAACGACCCTGCTTCTGGAGTATGAATCCGAAGGCAAAAAGTGGCCGGCGGCATGGGCCCATAATTACGGTCTGGGTAGGGTGGTATACCTGTCGCCGGGGCATCAGCTGGCATCATTCACGATCCCGATGTACAGGAACCTTATCCGCAGGGGTGCTCTCTGGGCGGCAGGAATGATCTGAAACCCGTTACACCGGATCCGGTGCCGGCATGTAAGCCGGCGGGCCATTATCCAGCATTATTCTGGTTGAGCGGCTGAAATGCAGGGACGGTTCCCGCCTCTGGTTTTATAGATCCAGGCATGGGAACCGTCCTCCTGTCCTGACCCTCCATATGTAAATTCAGCCCGGCGGTCTGCTTTTGCACTTTCCCCGCTTCCCCGTATCCTTTATATATTATGGCAAAGTTGGTTTTTGCACCTTCCGGCGCATCCGCAAAGGACGCACCAAGAAATGTCGCCAGTTCTATGTCCGAAATGCAGACTTCCACTGCTGCCAGCGTATATCGGTATGATACCGGTCACGGAACCTGTCACGGTCTGTCCTGTTCCCGCTGCATCTGCCGCTTCATTCCCGGCGGCAGATACATCATCATTTTTCATTATCCCGCATGCTGCAAGCTGCATGAACTGTTGTACAGACAGGTGCCAGGCACCTGGTCAAGCTTTACGCCTGTTTCTTAGCGCGAAGTACTTACGCGCCAGGCTGACAAAAGGCCTTACTACCGCCGGTTCCATGTCAGCCGCCACTTCCCTGAGTTTCTCCCTTATTGGGATCTGCTGCGGGCATACCTTCTCGCACTTGCCGCATTGCCTGCACAGTGAAGCATATGACGGCTTCCCGCTCATAAGGCCGCCGGCGAACGCAATGTACTGCCACTGGGCCCTTCTCGCCCTGAAAGAATGCTTTGCATTGTAATAGCTGAAGGAGAATGGTATATCCACGCCCGCAGGGCACGGCATGCAGTAACCGCATCCCGTGCAGCCGACCTTCATCAGCCTGAAGTACTCCTCCCTTACCTTTTCATAAACCTGCAGTTCCTGCTCCGTCAGGATCCCCGGCTCTATTGAGTCCGCAAGCGCGGTGTTCTCCTCGATCTGAGACTCATCATTCATGCCTGACAGGACCGTGGTGATGCCCGGCTGGTTCCACAGCCAGCGGAATGCCCAGTCTGCCGGCGTCCTGTTGTAACCGGAGGATTCCCAGATCTTCCGTATCTCCGGGGGCATCTGCCTTATCAGCGTCCCTCCGCGCAAAGGCTCCATTATAACGACCCCGATATCTTTGGAAGCTGCATATTCCAGCCCTTCTCTGCCCGCCTGGAAATACTCGTCTATGTAATTGTACTGTATCTGGCACATATCCCACGGGTAGTCGTCGATGATCGCTTTGAAGTCCTCTTTGTTCCCGTGGTATGAAAAACCGAACCATCGTATCCTGCCGTCTTCCTTCGCTTTCCGGGCAAACTCCTCTATTCCGAGCCTCTTCAGCCTTTCCCATCCTCCGTAATCATTGACTGCATGGAGGAGGTAATAGTCGACATGATCGGTACGCAGCTTCTTGAGCTGGCTGTTTAGTATATTGTCCATGTCCTTCGTGGAATGTACTGCGAAAGGCGGGAGTTTCGTGGCTATCCTGACCTTGTCCCTGTATCCCTTTGCCAGGATGTCACCGAGTATGGATTCGCTCCTCCCGCCGTGGTAGATCAGGGCGGTGTCGAAATAGTTCACCCCGCGTTCGATGGCCATGAGTATCTGTCTTTCCGTCCTTGCCAGGTCGATCCTTCCGTTTTTCTGAGGAAAGCGCATGCATCCGAATCCGAGTACCGATACTTCGTCCCCCGTTTTACCCATCTTCCTGTATTTCATCCTGATCCTCCTTATCCCGTCTTCCGCTGCGGTGAACTTCCCCTGCAGCGGATCACGCCTGCCGGCTTTGGACGAACTCCCGTTCCGGCATCCTGACGGCGGTCAGTATGCCGGTCCTGAAACATCCAGTATCTATGTTGACGGTATCGTTCCTCCACTCGACCCTGTCGACTATGGTATGGCCATATATAACGGTCATTTTGCCCTTATAGTCCGCGGCCCAGTCCAGCCTCTCGGGCCTTCCGTCCTCCAGCTGCCGGCCTGTTATATCACCGTATATCGCCATCCTCTTTATCCTGCCCCGGAGCTTCGGGTCCTTCGTATCGAGGTCCTGGAGCTCTTCCTTCAGACCTCCGTGGGCTATCAGGATATCGTTCCTGCACAGTATCACGTATGGCAGCCCGTCTATGAAACCGATGACCTGGCGCACGAAATCCAGGCCCTCAGCCTTTATGGCACGGAGCGTCTCCATGACCTCTTCTTTTGCCATCGTTCCTTTTATGAGCTTCTGCAGGATCTTCTCTTCATGGTTTCCCCTGACAGACCGGGCCCGTCCGCTTTTTACAGCATCCATCGCCAGCCTGAGCACCTTTACGGGTTCCGGGCCCCTGTCAGTGAAGTCTCCCAGGAAAACCAGGGTGCGGCCTTCAGGCGATCCGGCTATGAGCCCGTTTCCATCGATCTCATACCCCAGCTTTCGCAGCAGTGCGGCCAGTTCGCTGAAGCATCCGTGTATGTCGCCTATTACATCGATCCTGTCTGCGTCCAGTTTTTCGTATATGCGCGATCCTTCAACTGCTGCCATCGTCCCCTGCGATTCCTCCATCGGTTTACAGTTTCAGAAGCCACTGGTTTCAGAAACCGTTGTTCCTGATCACATCCCTGTACCAGTGCGCGCTCTTTTTCAGTATCCGCTGCTGCGTTTTGTAATCGACGTATACGATCCCGAATCTCTTGCTGTAGCCGTGTGCCCATTCAAAGTTATCCAGCAGCGACCAAACATAATATCCTTTGACGTTCACACCGGAGCTGATCGCGCGGTGCACCTGCGCCAGGTACCTGTAAAGGTAATCCACGCGGTTGTCATCCTCGACCTTTCCCTCGCGGTTGACGATGTCATTGAAAGCCGCGCCGTTTTCGGTGATGAGGATCTTGATCCCGCTGTAGTCCCTGTTGAGGCCGACAAGCAGGTCATGGATACCTTCGGGATAGATCTCCCAGCCCATCTGTGTCCTGTCCCTGCCGGTGGACACTTCCGCCGCGGGTATAGGCCACTGCGAGCCGTCATATTTTACAAAACTGCTGAAATAATTGTTTACTCCAAGGAAATCGACAGGCTGATGGATAATCTCCATGTCACGGCTGTCTGTTTCGCCGAGCAGGCCCATTTTCTGCAGGTGCTCCACAAGGCTTGCAGGGTAAGCGCCTTTCAACACAGGATCGGCAAACCATTTGTTTAGATATTCGTCGTACAGCTTTGCGGCAGTCCTGTCTTCCGTGCTGTCAGAAACTGGGTATACCGGGTTCATGTTGAGCGTTATCCCGATCTCTCCCTTGCCGCCTGTTTCCCTGTATGCCTTTACCGCCTGGCCGTGGGAAAGCAGGAGGTGATGCGCCACCTGCAGCGCTGTCCTGAAATCGGTTATGCCGGGAGCATGCCTGCCCTGCCAGTTCCCGACGAATGCCACTACCCACGGTTCATTGTGCGTGATCCAGACCGGTACCTGGTCGCCGAGCTTATCGAACATGTAAGCTGCATAATCGGTAAACCACCCGACGCAGTCCCTGTTCGCCCATCCGCCCCGGTCCTGCAGCTTTTGCGGCAGGTCCCAGTGATAAAGCGTAGCGGCTGGCTTTATGCCGTTCTCGTTCAGCTTTTCCACAAGCCTCCTGTAGAAATCCAGCCCTTTTTGGTTCGGAGTCCCTTTCCCTTCAGGGAACACCCTTGCCCATGATATCGAAAAACGGTATGATTTAAGGCCGATGTCCTTCATTATC
>JAKOPX010000385.1 GCA_029778665.1 Bacillota bacterium
CGGAACATAGCGCTTGTCACAGGCTGGCATACCGGAATCTGATGTGAGACTTTTTGAAAGCATGCTGCGTAAAATGTATGCGTCAACGGGCGCCGCAATATCCGGAAAGTACTGAAAAATCAAATGTCGCGACAAGGTGTGTACTGTTGCTGCTTAATCTGGTATAATTGGGAAAGTTGGTCAGGTCCGGCTGAAGCGGGACTGCCCGTTTGAACAGGAAATCGTTATGCCTTTGTACGGGGAGACTCGATATGTCTGTTGATGAGTTTTTTGTATTCATTTCTTCGGCAATCTACTCAGGGTATGCACTGACCAGGTGGTATGGCAGACTGCCGTCATACGGGCCTGTCAGAAGGGACAGGGCCGTGAAGTATGTGCTGGGCTTTCTGCCCGTGGTTTCCTTCTTTATCATCGCAGTTACCCTGCGCTTTCTTGCCTCGTTTGATGTAGTGAACGACTTTTTTTACATACTGTTTTACATTTTGCTGGGATATGCATGGATTTTCCTCGGAATGCGATGGGTTTTCCGCTTTTTTGACATCTCGTGGATCGACGATGTGCTGAACCTGAACAACAGGGCTGCCCTGGTCACTGTCGGCGGAGCCTTCCTCGGGCTGACGCTGATATATTCAGGGGCCAATATAGGTGACGGTCCCGGCTGGTGGTGCGTCATATTTGCAGGCGGACTTGGTCTGATCTCATGGTTCCTCCTTGGCCGGCTGCTAAACTCGTTTACGCAGGTTTTCGAGCGCGTAACGGTGGACAGGGATATATACTGCGGGATCCGCTTCGGCGCTTACCTGACGGCCAGCGGCATCATCCTGGCACGGGCATCCGCGGGGGACTGGACATCCTTCTCCCACACGATAGCCGAATTCCTGGTGGGCTGGCCTGTCCTGCCGCTGACAGCACTGGCCATACTTGTTGAACGCTATTATATACGCAGGGATAAAATGAGTGAAAGCCTGAACGATACATACCTGTGGGGCTCACTGTACTGGGCTGCCGCGTACATCGTGATCGCGGTCGTCTGCGCGGCGGTATTCCCGCTGGTCGAAAACCCGATTTATGACAACATGCCCGCAGCTTACTGAGGCAGATGCGTTGCCGGCGATTTCGCAAATTATCCCGATGTATGTGCATTACCTGAGATATGTGCTGCGTTGCATTGGAGTATGTGTATTGTTCTCAGATCAGTGAATTACTTTGAAATATCGTTCTATACATGAGACACCATGCATTGCCTGAAGGTCTGTGCTCCGGTTTACTGGCTGACTGACATGTTTCGGAGGGGCGCGCATGGTTTTGGAGGGGCTTACCGTGGATGGATCTGTAAGACTGGCTCTGATTCCGGAGGATAAATTTCCTGAATACCGTTACAACGTTATTTTCAAGGCATATAAGTGGGATCCGCAGGTCGGCGACCACAATACCGTGGCAAAGCATGCGGTGCTGATGGACAGGGAGACTGTCTCCCGACTGGAAACATGGGCCGAGCAGTTGTCGGCAGAGACGATGCTGATGGAGGAAGCGCTGGTCCGAAGGCCGGACCTGGCAAAAAAACTTGGGCTGCCCCGGCAGATACTCAGATCGCTGGACCGGTTGTCAGGATATGACAGGAGCAAAAATGTCAGGCTGATGAGGTTCGACTTCCATCCCACCGAAGACGGATGGGCTGTATCGGAAGTCAACAGTGATGTACCTGGCGGCCTTGCCGAAGCATCGGTACTGCCCCGGATCGCATGCAGCTTTTTTGACGGTTGTGAACCCCGCAGGCATATCGGCGAGATACTTCTGGAAGCGTTTGAGCAGCGCGTGGGTAAAGGCGGCTGCATAGCATTCGTACATTGCACGTCCTATGCGGATGACCGGCAGGTCATGCAGTTCCTGGGCGACTATTTCGAAGAACATGGATACAGCACGGTCTTTGCCGCTCCGGACCATATTGCGTGGGAAAACAGGAAAGCAGTGTGCATATTGGGAGGTAATGAAGGGCCTGTTGACGGGATCGTGCGGTTCTACCCGCTGGAATGGCTTACAAACCTGCCGCGCCGGTCGGACTGGAGAGGGTATTTCGATACCCAGACTACCTCATGCAACCACCCGGTTGCCATCCTCACGCAGACA
Organism: Bacillota bacterium; assembly: GCA_029778665.1. Lineage (GTDB taxonomy): Bacteria > Bacillota > Clostridia > Acetivibrionales > DTU013 > DTU013. The sequence goes on from JAKOPX010000385.1 coordinate 2,128, forward strand.
AAGCGGCTGCCGCTGGTGTGGGACGAACTTGGGACCGACGTATCCACGTGGAAGAAGTTATTGCCCGAGACCAGGGATCCCAGGGAAATCAGCCCGAAGGAAAGCGGATGGATATACAAACCTGCACTGGGAAGAGTGGGTGAAGGCATTTCCATAGAAGGGGCGATTACTGAAAAAGAGAGGTTACGAATCGTGAAAATGGCCAGAAGGGACCACAGGCACTGGGTAGCACAGCGGAAGTTCGCGAGCCGGCCGCTTACGGACGTCAATGGCGAAACATACCACCTGTGTGTGGGCGTGTTCACGGTGGACGGAAGGAGTGCCGGCCTGTACGGGAGGATAAGCCAGTACCCGAGGATAGATGACAGGGCAAAAGACATACCTTTACTGGTGTCGAAGGGAGGTAGCCTGGTTGAGGGACAATCTGCAGGCATATAAAATATGGGCGCCCGATGGTGCGCGGTGGACACAATGGGCAAAGCCGGTCATGTTCATGGACCCGGCAGAATCGCTGTTTACGAATCTTAAGATACCTGAAATCGACTGGATACAGGGGCTGGAGCAGGATACCATGATCATTGTCGACCTTCCCGGCCCGGATGGGGTTACGGAAAGCCTCGCGCTGGCGCGTAGGGGATACAGGCCGGTCCCGCTTTACAACGGCGTGGACGGGCGTGTATTCTCAATGGCCGTAAAGGTCGGAGAAATCAGGAAAGCGCTGTTTGCAGGCGCAGACAAACTGGCCGGATACGATATCAGCCCGGAGGCTCCTCCTGTATTCATGCTCGATTCCAACAGGATGGAGGTCAGCGGAAAGCAACCCGGAACATTCGACAACCGCTGGTGTGTGTTCCCGCAGGATATGCCATCGGCTTCGTTCCTGCAGAAAGCCGGTATCCGCAGGGTCATCGTGCGTTCCGACAAAATACGGAACGATCTGGCGCACATACTGCTGCGTTACCAGAAGGAAGGGATAGAAATATTTATCTGTCCTGAACGGGAAACCAAAAAGATTTCGGTAGTTAAGCCGTCCAGGTTCAGGAGCATCTCATACCGCTTCAGGGTGATCATGGGCCTTACCAGGAACGGTGCCGGCGGCTTCGGAGCAAAGATACCCGAGCCGATGGACAGCACCTCCGGCGGCCGGTATTATGGGTTTGGATGAGCATACGGACAGGTGATATGACAAACAGCCGGCCGGATGATATGTCTTAAAGCAGCCAGGCATTCAGCTGAAAATACATCATCGATAACTGGCGTACCAGGCACGCCGGTTATTTTATGTCTGCCGCTGCATAACTAACGAATATTATCCATTGTTTCGACTCTTTTTTGCGTTTTCTTGCTTTTCTTCAAATTCCGTTGATATCAGGGCTAAGTTTCAGTTATTATTTGGTCAGGTGGCATTATTATACTGAAAGAATCAGCAGTCGTATCGATTTCTCCCGGGGGCATCAGATTTCTCAGCTATAATCTCATATGAAAGGATGCGTTTTATGGATAAGAGTATTGCATCTGCTCCGAAGTTCAGGCGCGGGATACCTGTTGCAGCAAGCGTAGCCATCCAGTTATGCATGGGTACCGCGTACATTTGGAGCGTATTCCAGTCTTACCTTATCATCAGTCCGTCGACTCCGGATGCTTTGTTCAACTGGCCTGCCTCTTACGGGACGCTGGCTTATTCTCTGCTCCTTGGGCTGCTGACCGTTGGAAGCACCATCGGAGGGAAGCTGCAGGAAAGGCTGTCGCCGAGGACAGTGGTTATTTTAGCCGGTGCCGTTCTCGGGTCGGGATTCTTCCTGGTCAGGTTTATATCGGAATCGACACCATGGCTGCTCTGGCTGACCTACGGTATAATGGGCGGTATCGGGATGGGGATGGCTTACACGACGACCATCGCATGCTGCCAGAAATGGTTCCCGGACAAAAGAGGACTCGTGACAGGTGTAATCGTTTCGGCCCTCGGGTTCGGCGGACTTGTGTTCACGCCTGTCGCTGAAACGCTGATTGCAGCATATGGCGTGCTGAACACGTTTTCCATCCTGGGCGTCGTATTTTTCATCGTGAACGTGGCAGGAGCATTTTGCATAGTCAATCCGCCTGAAAACTACAAACCCGCGGGATGGACACCTCCGTCGCAGAATTCGGGTGTTGCCGTGCGCAGCTTCACTCCTTCCGAAGCAGTCAGAACGCCTCAGTTTTTCATGGTGATCGTTGCGTTCATGTGCGCGACTGCCGCAGGGTCGATGATGATACCCATGGCAAAGATACTCGGCCTTCAGCCGGACAGCGGCCTGACAAAGGAAGCAGCCGTTGCCGGAGTTATGATAATATCGTGTTTCAATTCCTTCGGACGCATTTTCTGGGCCGGGCTTTCAGATAAACTGGGCAGGAAGAAAGTGCTGCTGGTACTTCTCGTTATTGCGGCTGTCTCGATAGTGGGAGTCTCATTCACGAAGGGTTACCTGATGCTCGCATTCATCGCTGTCATCGGGTTCTCATACGGCGGCTTCCTGGGAGTCTTCCCGGCGCTGACAGCAGACTTCTGGGGAACGAAGGATGTAGCGACTATCTACGGCATGATCCTTCTCGGGTTCGGCATAGGCGCAGTGGTCTCATCATACGTGGTCGCGTACTTCAGCGCAACCAGGGCGTTCACGACGGCATTCGCAATTGCCGGTGCCGCAGCAGTGGCAGGATTGGTGATAGTATCGCTGCTGAAGGCTCCCAAAGCGAAGACCGAATAATTTGCCAGGCGGAGTGCCATAATTTGCTGCAGTGTTCTTCGTAGTTTGTACGTATAGTACCGGGCTATGTTCAACAGCGAATCCGGTTTAGCAATTGGACACACAGCGTTATAAAATATTACCGGAGTTTACCTTAGTGTAAAATTGTTTTAGGTTAAAAAAACAAGAGACCCCTCTTTTTTGGTAAAATATTGATCAACAAAAAACAAACAAAATACCAAGGAGGAGTCTCTTATGAGTAATATTATATATCAGATTTTCGAGAATTACATCATTGATGTTATGGGATTTCTTAGTTCAAACAAGATAAGAAAACTCGAAGAACTGGAGAG
>JAKOPX010000386.1 GCA_029778665.1 Bacillota bacterium
CGGGCCCCGTCAAACAGGCAGTTGAGCATTCATGCCAGTAAACCTGTGTCATTCTCCTCAGCTTAATTCTATTACATGGAAGCGATTGCGTAAATGCTGAAAATTGACGTGATATGATGTTTTTGACATCTGCACGGATCGGCACCATATGTATCAGCTCCGTATCATGGGTATGAAAAAAGAGGCTGTATCGACAGCCTCTTTCGATGGGGTGAGCTATGGGAATTGAACCCATGACCTCCAGGGCCACAACCTGGCACTCTGACCAACTGAGCTAAGCTCACCGCATATATGCGCTTTGACAGCGACATATGCTATTGTAAGGCACACTGCATGTTTTGTCAAGTGCAAGTTCTCTCCGGTATTTTTCTGCTGCAGCATCCACCGCTTCAGCAGTGCCGATCATTCAATGTTTTCAAGCTCCTTCAGCCATTCTTCGGCTGAAGCGTCGCTGGGCATGCGCCAGTCTCCCCGCGGTGAAAGGCTTATCGTACCGACTTTTGGGCCGTCGGGCAGGCAAGAGCGCTTGAACTGCTGTGAGAAGAACCTCCTTATGAATACCTTCAGCCATGACAGTATCGTATGTTTATCGTATCTGCCCTCAAATGCATGTTCCGCCAGGTACAGGATCTTTGCAGGCGAAGCTCCGTACCGCAGCATGTGGTATATGAAAAAGTCATGCAGTTCATACGGGCCGATTATATCTTCAGTCTTTTGCCTTATTTCCCCTTTTTCATCGGGGGGCAGAAGTTCAGGCGTCACCGGCATATCAAGGATATTCATCAATACCTGCGAAACATCCGCATCATCAGCGTTCTCGGCAGCATACCTCACCAGGTGCCTGACGAGTGTTTTCGGGATCCCGCTGTTGACGGAATACATCGACATGTGGTCCCCGTTGTATGTGCACCACCCGAGAGCAAGTTCGGAAAGGTCGCCTGTGCCAATAACAAGCCCGTTGATCTTGTTGGCCAGGTCCATGAGTATCTGCGTGCGTTCCCTTGCCTGGACATTTTCGTACGTCACGTCATGCACGGAAGGGTCATGGCCGATGTCTTCAAAGTGCTGCATACATGCCCTTACGATATTGATTTCCAGGAATTCGGCCCCGAGCGCCCTGATGAGCCGTACAGCGTTTTCATACGTGATATCGGTGGTACCGAACCCGGGCATGGTCACCGCCAGGATATTTTCCCTCGGCAGTTTCAGCAAGTCGAATGCCTTTGCCGTGACCATCAGCGCCAGCGTGGAATCAAGACCTCCCGACACACCGATCACTGCCCTTTTTATGCCGGTGTGTTCAAGCCTTTTTGCCAGTCCGGCGGTCTGTATCGCAAATATTTCCCTGCACCTTTCATCTCTTCCCTGTTTGTTCGAAGGGATGAACGGATGTGGATCCACATGCCTCGTCAGCCTCATTTTCTCGTTCCTGCAGAGCGTGAACGGTATCTTCCTGAAA
>JAKOPX010000387.1 GCA_029778665.1 Bacillota bacterium
CAAGCTTTTCCCGGATGGTTTCACGGATATGAGGAGGTTCGATCACCTCGGCATACTCGCAGAATGACAGGATATAGCCGTACAGCCACTCGTCCTCGGTGAATGCCGCGGAGACAACAAAACTCCCATCAGGCTGCTTCTGGATGTTTCGGGGTTCGAACTCATCATAGACGCGGTAAGCCATTTCCGGCCCTATTTTTAGTTTCAGCATGACCGGCCTGGCATTCTCCCCGTCAGCAGTATCCTGCAGCATGGTTTCCGGGGAATGCCTGTCATCGAAACGCTGATCCGTAAGCTGCAGGTTTTTGATCCTTGTCAGCTTGAACATCCGCATGCTTTTCCTCGAAAGGCAGAATCCCTTCAGGTACCAGGCCTGGTGCTTGAAAAACAACTGGACCGGTTCGACCCTGCGGTGCGTTTTTTCTCCTTTGGTACTGTAGTAATCGAATTCCACTGTTACTTTTTCGAAAATCGCTGCCTTCAGCCTGTCAAACAGGCCGTCGTCCAGGCGGCTCCAGCTTGAGAAATCCACTTCGATCCAGTTGACGAGTTTCCGGTTGAAAACAGCCGACAGTTTCGTCAAAGCCTGCGCCATTTTCCGCGGATTTACCGCTTCCAGCGCCTGCAGTGCAGAAATCACATCCTCCTGTTCCTGCTCGCTCAGCAGGGATCGGTTCAGCGTGAACCCTGGCAACAGGCCGATCCCTCCGTCCCTGCCTCTCTCCGTATATACAGGGATCCCTGCTGCGCTGAGCGCTTCAATATCCCTGTAAATGGTCCGCCGGGATACTTCGAAGCGCTCGGCCAGTTCCTTTGCCGTCACCCTTTCTTTGCCGAGCAGTATGTATACGATCTCAAAAAGCCTGTTCATTTGCCTGTCCCCCGCTTGTATATCATTTCACCTTTCGCATAACTGCGGGAAGATGCGATATCCATGATCTCCTGATTTTCCTCATAGATCAGGCCGGAGAATATATACGCTTTTTCGATGCAGTCCCTGCAACGTTTGTTATTTCAATTATACTAAAAAATTCCCTGTTTTGATCGGAGTCAAATTATTATCATGCAAACTATGGTATACTATGCTCAGATAAAACAGTACCATCACAGGGTAAAACGTTGATTCGAGCCAGGTAAAGCGGCAAACAGCAGGCTATGGGAAAAGAAGGTGATTAAATGCAGCGGTTCATACTTGGCAGGAAAAACCAGATAGCTTCGGTCAGTGGCGTTCTGATAATCGCTGGATTCATCTTTGCACTGGGCCTGAAAAATACAATTGCTGCGGATATAGCCTTCATGATCGCTTCGGTCCTTGGCGCTGCGCCTATCGCTATCCAGGCATACCAGGCATTGAGGGTCAGGGTCGTCAGCATAGACCTGCTGGTCACCCTGGCTGTCACAGGTGCGTTTCTGATCAGGAACTTCGAAGAATCCGCCATCGTAACATTCCTGTTCCTGTTCGGCGCCTGGCTGGAACAACGTACATTGAGCAAAACGCGCTCTGCCATCAGGGAACTGACGGAGATGGCGCCTGAAAGCGCGCTGAAACAAATGCCG
>JAKOPX010000056.1 GCA_029778665.1 Bacillota bacterium
GCGGTTCAGCTGTTCGCAGGCCATGAGCGTGCTGCCGGAGCCGCCGAAGGTATCAATCACCACAGAGTTTTCCTGCGAGGAGTTCTGGATGGGATAGCCCAGAAGATCCAGCGGCTTTGAAGTCGGATGATCCTTATTGCGCTTCGGTTTGTCGTAGTTCCAGATGGTTGTCTGCTTGCGGTCGGAGTACCACGGATGTTTGCCGTTTTGCAAAAATCCATAGAGGATTGGCTCGTGTTGCCATTGGTAATCAGAGCGACCGAGCACAAGAGAATTCTTTACCCAGATGCAAACACCGGCGAGGTGAAAGCCTGCGTCAATGAAGGCTTTCCTGAAGGTGAGACCTTCGGTATCCGCATGGAAGCAGTAGGCGGCACCGCCTTTTTCGAGGTGGTCTGCCATGTTCTTGAATGCGGAAAGCAGGAAGTTGTAAAACTCCTCGCCCTTTAAGCTGTCGTTTTCAATGGTCAGACCGTCTGAGGCTTTGAAGGAAACGCCGTAGGGCGGATCAGTCAGGATCAGGTTGGCGCTCTTTCCATCCATGAGCAGGTTCACATCGTCGGCAGAAGTGGCATCGCCGCACATGAGACGATGCTTTCCAACAGTCCAGATGTCGCCGCGTTCCACAAAGGAGGCTTTCTCCAGAGCGGCGGTCAGATCAAAGTCGTCATCCTCGACATCATTATCCGCACCGCCGTTGAGGAGCTTCTCCAGTTCATCGGCACCAAAGCCGAGAAGCGAGAGATCAAAAGCGGAATTCTGCAGATCAGATAATTCTACGGACAGCATTTCTTCATCCCAGCCTGCGTTCAGGGCCAGCTGATTGTCCGCAAGAATATAGGCGCGTTTCTGTGCCTCTGTCAGGTTTTCGGCAAAGACGCAAGGCACGTTTTCATAGCCTTCCGCGCGGGCGGCTTCGATTCTGCCGTGTCCGACGAGGATGTTGTAGTCAGCGTCAATGACGGCAGGGCTTACAAATCCAAATTCCCGGAGGGATGCACGAAGCTGTGCAATCTGTTCTTTACTATGCGTCCGGGCATTCCGGGCGTAAGGCACCAATTTATCAATGGGTACCTGTTCCAATTTCTGTGTGTTCATTTACATTCCCTTTCTGGCCTGCAGGAGTCGTTCCATCACGTCGTCCTGTGGATTGAGCCCGCTGTATTCGGCAGAGCAGTTTTCCTTGACGATCTGAAAGATTTCATTCCACAGGCGGCTTGCCTGATTCATGTAGTTGATGCCAATGTTGATGAAGGGTGAAGGGATCGGCTTCCCAGTCGTCGGGTGCTTGGAAAGGTATCCGAGCCGAGTGGTCATCTCTTCGCACTGAATCCAGCGGGCGGAGCACATCGCGTAACGCTCTAAGAGCTGTGGAGACACCGCTTTTGCTACGCCGAGCTTATCCAGCCATTCCCATGTTTCCCGATAGATATCACCAGCTTCCAGGGTGGAGCCGTCATGCTGTTTGGCAGATAGAAAGTCATGCGGGGTTGGCATGTCCTCGCCTTCGACATCCGGTATGTCCAGCACAGTGAGATCTCTGCCGCCTGGATTTCCGTTTTCGTATTTTTCTTTGACGGCGGTCTTTTTCCGGCCCGCACCGGGACGTCTGCCGCCGCGACCGCCTGTGTTATTCGATTTTGTCGGCATGATTTTTAACCGCCTCCTTTATTACCCGTTTGAAATCGCCTTTTTTGCACGCAAGAGGGGGCGCCGTTTTCCGCAGCATTTGCCACAGAGATTTGACCCGCCCCTCCCTCGTCAAAATATTTCTTGCACAAAAGAAAAGACCACGAAGATCATCAGCGGTCTCCTCGGTCTTTATGGATCTTCTCATGACAAGAACGGCAAAGGCTCATGAGGTTGCTCTCATCATTTGTCCCTCCCTCGGAGAGAGGAATGATGTGGTGGACTTCCTCGACTGGTTTGTAGCGACCTTGCTTTAAACACATCTCGCAGAGAGGATGCTTGTGAACGTA
>JAKOPX010000388.1 GCA_029778665.1 Bacillota bacterium
CACTACTTCATACTGGGTCAGCCTGCCCGAGGCCATGACCGGCATGTCCCAGACGGACCTGCAGAACGGTCTGCTCGGCCTTTCAAATGTGCTTGCAAACGCTGCGCCGATCTACCTGATGTGCAGTCCCGGCGACATACAGGTGGTCCACCAGGTGCGGGCTCCGTTCACCCAGAGGCCGTCGGTCTACATATACGACAATTACCCGGGAGGAGTCGGCTTCAGCGACAAGCTGTATGAGCTTCACAGGGAACTGTTCGAGACTGCCGCACATATGGTAGAGAGCTGCGGCTGCGAATCGGGCTGCCCGTCATGCGTCGGGCCGCTCAACGAGTTCACGGGCACCGACGATCCAAAGGGACTGACCCTCAGGCTTATAAACATGATCAGGGAAGAGTCGTAAAGGCAAAGATTCATACAGATAGAAAGAAGCATAACGATACGGGAGCAATACTCGGATGGATCTCAGGAGCAAGCTCAATCTATACCGGCAAACACAGGCCAGTTCTGCGCAGGCGCCCAAAACAGGCAGCGGATGCAGTAACGATGGCAGCAGCGTGCGGGACACATGGGTCACGGGCGGGCGTGATAATACTGTTTCCGGCGGATATAGGCCGGATGCTTCCCATGGGCGGGACGTGGATGTGCTCATTCCCGGCAGGGTGCTGGAAAATGATCATGGCTGCTGCTATGTCGTTGAAGAAACGTACCATCCCGGATGCATACATGGCGGCTGTATGATCGGCTCTGCAATGAAAATAGGCAGCGAAACGCTTTCGCTCCTTGGAGGGCCTGACTGCGAAGGTCTGCAGGCTGACAGGCTGTTGTACCTTGACACGGAAACCTCGGGGTTGGCCGGTGGGACCGGGACCGTCGCTTTCCTGGTCGGGACGGGCTTTTTCGAAAATGGCAGCTTTGTAATAAGGCAATATTTCATGCGCGATTATGACGAAGAAGCCGCGATGCTGGCCGATCTGAAAGAGCTGATCGCCGGCAGGCAGGGCTTTGTCACGTTCAACGGAAAATGCTTCGACATCAACATCCTGCAAAGCCGGTTCATTTCCAACAGGATGAGGACCGATATATCGGGGATGCCCAACATCGACCTGCTGTTCCCGGCAAGAAGGGTTTGGGGCATGAAGCTGGAAAGTTGCCGCCTGGCGTCGCTTGAAGAAAACATCCTGGGCCATGTGAGGCATGATGACATACCTGGAGCGCTGATACCGGCCGTTTACTTCAACTATCTTGAAGACAGGGACGCGACGGAGATAAGGAGAGTTATAGAGCACAACAAGCTTGACATATTGTCCATGGTATCGCTGCTGTACAGGCTGTCAGCGATGCTGGAGGATCCGCTGTCCGAATCCGACGGCGGCCTTGAACTGCTTGGCATAGGCAGGATCTTCGAGAACATCGGCAGAACGGAAGATATGGTGGAGTGCCTTGAAGCATGCGCCGGCTCCGGACGCTTCGACGTAAAACTGCAGGCTGTGAAGCGCCTTACCGGCGTTTATAAGAGGGAAGGCCGCTACGACCGCGCCATGGAGCACTGGCAGTCGATCGAGTCTGAGAGCTCCGGCTTTGAACTGTTCCATCTCATAGAAATGGCAAAGTACTATGAGCACAAGGCAAAGGATCCCGAAAAGGCGCTGCAGGCAGTCGAGAAGGCATTCGCTGTATGCCGCCGGGCCGGCCTTGTCACCGGCAGGCAGATCGATGAACTGGCAAAGCGCAGGGACAGGCTCAGAAGGAAGACAGATGCACTGCGGACGCCATAGTTAATCCTATAAACTTACGTATCGTATGACACCATTGCAATCATATCAGATATACGAAAACTTTATCATCTTATCCAACGGTGCTATTGCCAACTGCAGCGTAATATTCCCCGGCAAGATCCCCATCCGTTTTACCGGCATCAGCGTTTGTACCATCATCATTGCATTCGATCGGGCTGCCGGTTATGCTGTCAGCCATGCCGCAAGCCATGTTGCCGGCAAAACCATTGGCCATGCTGTCGGCTTTAGCATCGATCATACTGTTAAATATGGTATAAGTGATGCCCGTTTCATCAAGATCATACGGATCGACCCCGCTGTCAGCCGTATCCGTGCCGTCCGCCTCGCCGCCGGCATCTTTCCCTGCACCCTTTATTATCTCTATGAACTTCTCCACCAGGAAAGGATCGAATTGTTTGCCTGCGCATTTCTGTATTTCTTCCAGCGCCTCATCGACGCTTATACCCTTGTGGTAAGGCCGGTCATTGGTCATTGCGTCATATGCGTCGATTATTGAAAGGATCCTGCATTCCAGCGGGATCTCCTCTCCTTTCAGCCCGTCAGGATAGCCCGTGCCGTTCCAGTGCTCATGGTGGTGCAGGATGAACGGTGCTACTGAAACCAGTTCCTTGGCACGGCTTGCAATATTGAAGCCGATGTTGACGTGGGTCTTCATTTTCTCGAATTCCTTCTTTGTCAGTTTCCCCGGCTTGTTGAGGATATCGTCAGGAACGCCGATTTTGCCCAGATCATGAATCTTTGACAGAAGCAGCAGGTTTCTCTTCTGTCCTTCATTTAGGTCCAATGCATCTGCCATCTGCATGCAGAGTCCGGATATCCGCTCAACATGTCCCTGGGCGACGAAGTCCTTTTCTGCCAGCGCTGCAAGGAGCATATCTACGACCCGGCTCTTTGCGCTGCTGGTCTGGCCGATCTTATACCTGTACATATCATCGTCGGCCCTGCGGTATACGCTGTAGATGTCCTCTTCTTTCTCGGATTCTTCCGTTGATGCGAGCCCGATCGACATGCCTATGGGGATGTCGGAATAAATGTTGTTCAGCCTGTTCTGCAGTTTCAAAAGATGCTCTATCTTCTCCTGGGCTGTTTTAAGATCCGTGTTTGGCAGCAGGACGCAGAACTCATCCCCGCCTATCCGTGAGATGGACCCGCAGTTCCTGAATACTTTCCTGATAATCGACGCCGCTTTCTTAAGCAGTTCATCGCCCGCATTGTGGCCGAAAGTATCGTTGGTTATCTTCAGACCGTCGATATCTATAACGACAATGCTTAAGGGTTTGAGCGTGTCCAGGTCAGCATTCATCCGCAGCATCTCGGACTCAAAGAACAGCCTGTTGCAGAAGCCTGTCATGCTGTCGGTGTAAGCCTGCCGTCTTATTGTTTCCTCGGCCTTTTTCATCGCTGTCACGTCGGAGAATATGATGCTCATGTGATCCTTCTGAGGGAAAAAGATCGATAGCTTGTACCATTTGCCTCTAAGCCTGACGGCTTCATCTGTAATGTGGGCTTCTCTCACTGCTGCCGTTTCCTCAGCCGCATCAAGATAATCATAGCGTTCAGGGCATATATCGGCTATTTCCGGCAACAGTTCCAGCAGGTCCGAACCTACCAGTTCATCCCTGCCAAGGCCGAATTGCTCTGAAAACGCATCATTCACTTCGCATATGATGCAATGCTTCAGGTGGCCGTCATCATCATACTCGAGCCTGTTCAGCGTGAACCCGTCGGTCATGTTGGTAAACAGAGATTTGTAATTGGTCTCGGTTTCCTTTGATTGCTGCTCTATCTGTTTATATAGCTGCTTGAGTTCCAATGCCGCATTGATCATAAGCACGGTAAGGAAAACAAGCATGCCCGCCTCGGAAACTATGTTGTCTTTCTGCTGCTGTGAAGTGTTGTAAAAGAATAAGAATGTATCCATCAAACCGGAGATGCCGAGGGCGAGGATGCCAATGATCAGTATACGGGCGCTCTTCTTCCCGGCAATGATCGACCTTACGGTCGCATATACGCCGATGAGCACTGTTGCAGCGAACATAAAAGTGAACACCCTGACGGAATACAGGACGGAAACGAGACCCAGAAAATCCAGGGCAAATGCTGCAACCGCGAATATTGCATGCAGCATCGCCTGTATCCTCATAAGCCTGGCGTAGCTGGTGTTCTCCACTATGTAATTGCGCTCTACAAATAGCAGGAGAAACACTGGCGCAAGGTAGACAAAGAAGTTGGCCGCGTATGTCATCGAAACCGGGGCTGGCGTAAAAAGCTGGATCAGGTTGCATTCCATGAGCAGCCAGCCACCGATGAAAACAGAGCCGAGTCCGAGATAAATATCGCTGTTCCTCCTGTACAGGGACAGCACCTGGATCATGATTATGGCCAGCCCCAGAAAAATGCACAAACTGCCGATCAACAGCGTCGATATGTTCATTTTGAAGATGTCTATGTATATGGCTGCCCTGTGGCCGACGAAAGCCTGCGTAAGATAGCCTGTCATATGAGGGAAAGGGGAGCTGGCCCTGATATAAACAGTCTTGCCCGCGAAATCATCCGGCAGATCGATAAAGTGCCATATGCTGCCCGGCGTCCGGACAGTTTCCGATATACTGTGAGTACCGTAGCTGTAGATCAGACGGTCTTCCAGGTATACCTCCACTGTATTTTGAGTGACCCTTAACCCGAAGGTCGCGTGATCCATATCGAGAACCGGCAGTACAGCTTTTATCCATATAGATCTGTATCTGCCGCTGTTGGCCGGCCTTCCCGGGAATTCATAGTCTGTCCAGCCGCCGTCGTCATAAGACTTGTCCATCCAAAGGAACCGACCGTCAGCCTCCACAGGCGAGTCGCCCCACCGGTACTGCCAGTTGTTCAGTCTGAATGTCTTGTCATGATAATAAGGCGAAGGGATTTCCGAGATAAGCTCTTTATTGAGTTTTGCCACAAAGATCACACCGAAAGTGATCGCTGCCGCGGCTGCGATAAAGGCGGCCGCATATATGACAGATTTTCTTAAGCGAAACATTTTACCACCATATGTACATCCGTATAAGCACTATCCATTATAATACCATATTTCACAGAGAAATAAAGCATATAAAAATGAACTTGCTAATAAGAATGAGACAGGGGTTTTTGCGAGGTGAGGCTGTGAAGAAATCATTCGCAAGCGGTGCCGTCATCCTTACACTTGCTGGTCTGGCGGCCAGGATGCTCGGATTCGTGTACAGGGTATACCTGTCAAATCTCATAGGCGCGGAAGGGATGGGCCTTTATGAGCTCGTCATACCGGTCTACACCGCAATAGTGCTGACCATAACCTCCGGTATCACCATCGCGGTATCGAAAATGGTCGCCGAGAAGAATGCCAGGTCGGACACAGCCGGTTCAGGCAGGGTGACGGTCTGCGCCATCTGGCTTTCGGCCGCTGCCGGGATGCTGGTTTCCGTCGTGATTGCGATGAATGCCGACAACTTTGCAGTAAAAATACTGGGCGACGATAGGACGTCCGGCGTCCTGACGGTGCTGGCTCCATGCCTGCCCGGCGTCGTTGCCGCATCAGCGCTGAAGGGATATTTCTACGGGATGCAGCGGGTCGTGCCCACTGCTGTTTCACAGATAGCCGAGCAGGCCGTAAAGTTCCTGATACTGGTGCTGGCTGCCGGGGCGATCATTGAGAATGGAGCCGGATACGCCTGCACCATAGCGGTCTTTGCAACCGCTGCGGGTGAGATACTCAACATGCTCATCCTTCTGGGAGTGTTCAGGATGCGAAGACGCAAGGAAGGGGGACGGTCCTCCTTCCCGTCCCCGCGTTTTGCGATCATGAAAGCACTGCTTAAAGTGGCTGTGCCCATATCCGCCAACAGGCTGATCATTTCGTCACTGGCGGCGGCCGAATATATCCTGATACCGGTCATGCTGGCATACGGCGGCATGGATGAAAAAAGCAGCATGGAGGTCTTTGGCCGGCTCACGGGCATGGCGCTGCCGCTGGTGATGTTCCCGTCCATAGTGACTAACTCCATCGCCACCACGCTTGTCCCTGCGCTGTCGGAGTCCGCTGCCCTGAAGAGGTACACGGCGCTTAACCGCCAGATATCGAAGTCGATACAGGTCACATTTGTTCTGGGTATTGTTTTTACATCACTGCTGATATGCTTTCCGGATGAGATCGGCTCACTGGTCTACAGCCAGGAAAAGATAGGCGACCTGCTGTTCATGCTGTCCTTCAGCTGTGTTTTCATATACCTGCAGCAGACGCTGACCGGCGTCCTCAACGGTCTGGGGAAGCAGGGCATCCTGCTGAGGAACACGGTTATCGGTTCAGTTATCAGGATAGCCGTCATCTGCATCCTCATGCCCGTATTCGGGATCAGGTCGTACATCATAGGCTTTACTGCAAGCCTCCTGCTCACGGAATGCCTTGATCTTATCGAGATCAACAGAATGACCGGCCTTGTAATCGATCTGCGGGAGTGGCTCGTGAAACCCGGCCTGGCAGGCATCCTCATGATTGCCGCCGGCAGATATATCTATCACTTTTTCGCAATGTTCCGGTTGGATGAAAGGTTAACGACGCTGCTTTCCGTAGCCTTGAACGTTATGTTCGCAGGCGTTCTTCTGGTGATGGCGGGAGTGCTCGATATCCGGGAAGTTTTAAGCATGGCCGGAATTAACGTGAAAAAGAAAACAGGCAAAAAATGAAGAACGAGTGTGAAACAGTTAGCTATTTTAAGATATGAAGGTTTTTCCATGGCAAAAGATCAAAGAAAGTCAAAATCAAATTTGCATTTAATGCATAAAAGGGGTACAATAAAATCGAAATAAGGTCAAAGAAAGTCAAAGACAAAACAACGGTGTTTGAGCAGACCTGGACGCTCACAGGAACGACATCAGGAAAGGTCTCAAGCAAAACTGTATGGCCTACATAAGACAGGGCGGTGATGAAAAATGCAACGTCGGACGCAGAAGCAGCATACAGGACAGTAAGCGTCACTTTATGTAAACGATTCATAAAATGGACTGAGCAGAAACGACGGGCTGTCAGCAAGTAAACCATATCAGCCAAGTCGAATAAACAAAATTTCCGGAGGTGGTTATATGTTCGGACTGGTACCGTTCAACAGGAGAAACAGCTTATCGTCAAGAAAGGACTTCTTCAGCATCGACAACTTCTTTGACAACTTCTTCAATGATGCATTCGCAGGATTCTTCACGACAGTTAACCCGATAAGGGCCGACATCAGGGAGACCGACAAGGAATACATCATCGAGGCCGACCTGCCGGGTGTGAGGAAGGAAGACATCAGGCTGGAGCTTGAGGATGGCATCCTCACGCTCGGAGTGGAGCAAAACGAGCAGATCGACGAGGAAAGCGAGAACTACATCCGCAGGGAGAGAAGGTACGGTTCTTACTGCAGGAGCTTCAGGGTAGACGGGGTAAAGGAGGACAAGGTGACCGCAAAATACGAGAACGGCGTGCTTACCGTGAAACTCCCGAAGACCGGGGTTTCGAAGCCGAAGACCCACAGGATCGACATCAACTGACCGGCAGCTTTGACTGTCATCGATCCCCGGCTTCAACCGAAGGATCGGCTGCGGTCTGTGGCCAGGCTGCAGCCGCCGGACCAGCCGGCGGGCAAGCAGACCGCAGGCCGGCAACTGCAGGCTGAAAGGCGCAGGCTCACAGGCGCAAACTGAAAATTGCAGGTCAAAGGCTATGAGTCTAAACCCTGAAGCCCTAAACCTGGAGCCTGATACTTAGAGCCGCATGCTGCAGGACGGATAAACTGAGCCGGCCGGATCTGCCGGCCGGCTGAAATGTCATCCATTACATCTCATGAGAAGCAAACTTCAGAAAATGAACAACTAACTATTAAAATAGAAAGCCGGTATATGCTATCCCCCTCATATGCCGGCTGTTTTTTCGGCTTTTTCCTTACTCCTGTTCATTACCCTGACGATAACGAGAATTATCGCGATGCTTACCCAGAACAACTGCATTATCCTCGTAAAAAACCACACATGGTCAGCCAGGCCCATCGCAAGAAGACCCGCAATGCCTGACAGGGCGGCGAACATTACGTTGTTCAGCGCCGGATCCTTTTTACTTATCATAGCCTCGAACGTATTGCGCACCATCCTGAACATCATCAGCAGGAAAGTCAGGATCGCGGCAAGACCGGCCTCCAGCCAGAGCTGCAGGTACAGCACGTGGGTGTGGGCGGCCTTGGTGAGGCCAAATATCTTGTACCTTTCGAAAATCGTAGAAACTACGCCGGGGCCGAGTCCGACACCAGTCAGCCAGTAGTCCTTCAGCATCGGGATCGCCGAAGTCAGTATCTTTCCCCTGTAGTCCGTGGACTGATCGCCGCGGAATATGGTCATTATCCTGTTGTATATAGGTGCCGGGAGCAGCTGCAGGGCTATGAGGCCCAGGACGATTATCACCGGTATGAATTTTATATTCCAGAAGAATACGAATACCACTGCGGCACCCGCCAGGGCGACCCATGCGCCCCTGGAGCCTGTCTTGAACAGCACGAGGAGTACCGGTGCCAGCATGGCCAGCCACGCAGCCTTTTTCAGCAGCTTCTTTTCATTCAGTATTATCGCGGCGAAAAACGGTATCGTGAGCACCAGGAGTTCGCCGTAGACATTAGCGTTGCCCATAGTTGAATAGACCCTGCCGCCCAGGTCCGGATTCAGCGTAAGGTCGGTTGTCGACGGATCCACGGCTATGCCGACGACTTTCCACTGGTATATGCCGTAAAGCGCTGTCAGGAAAGTACCGAATGCAATGAACTTAACAAGCTGGTATACTTTCTCGGCTGAATCGACGGCGCTGACGATCACTGCAAGCAGCACGAACGCGACGATATAGTGGACGAGATACTTAAGGCTGTCCGCAGGGAAAAGAGATGTAGCGGCAGCCACCGCCAGGCTTGTGAAAAACAGCCATATCGAATAGTCGATGGCGGGGGTGTCGATGACGCTTTCCCGGTTTTTCATGAGCCTGATGAGCAGAAGCGCCGCAAGGCCGATTGCCAGGACGACGCTGTAGCTGTTGCGCCAGATGTGGTGCGGAACGATCATGAACAGTACCAGGGCCAGCCCGATGACCATGTGTATGTTGTCAGCCAGGAACCCCAGCAGCCTGAAAACCAGGCTGTTTTCAAACACGCTTTGCCACCTGTTGTAGGCGGCTTTCAGCAGTTTTCCCGGGAAATTGGCGACAAGGTGGATGAAACGGAGGACAGGACTTTCAGCCCAGCTTTGCTGGGATTTGTCGGGTCCTCTGAAATATGAAACGACCATGCTGCTTTCTATTGTATTTTTTATGAAATCCTTCATTGCGATCATCCTCAATCAACAGCCTGACCGGCGGCCCAACCGGCTGTCCGGCCGGGATCTATGCAGCGGACGCCCAACCGGGATACTCCCGGCCGGCGTTCTTCGGACAGTCTCATCTCAGTCGGCGGCCTTTTCTATGCCGGATATCCTGCCGTCCTTGAGGTAGCTGTTGCCTGCATAAAGTGAAATGGTCTGTCCAACGTAATACACCGACTTGTCGATTGAAACGCCGTTATCGGTGATGTTGCCGTACGCCTCCATGGTCAGCTTGAGCGAAGAGTAGCCTTCCCTCGGCGAGGCTACGAATTCCCCGCTGTCCTTGTTTGCCCAGAAGACGGACTCGCCGCGTTCTATGGCTGTTACCTTCCCGAAACTTGAATTCTGGATCTGCTCCCTTACCGGGTCGCCGATCTTAATGGCATCGATGGTGCAGTCAGGCGTGTTCTCCATGTAGTATGTGATGATTATCTTCTCTTTGGCCGCTGCAGGCGCACCAACTTTGGCCTTCGCGAATTTTCCGGACATCCCTGCGATGCCGATCGCCGCTATCGCGATTATTGCTATCGTTATCCAGAAGGATCTTTTTTTCAGCATAGTATACATCCCACCTTATCAGTTGATTTGCTCAGCGCTTTCTATCCGCGCGTAAAAAGCCGATTTGCCGACCCGGACCACATAGAACTGGCCGACATAGTATTTCGAGCCTCCTATGGTAATTCCGGAAGGTCCGACCTTACCCGGTGCCTCCATTACCAGTCTGACCGAGACATATCCGTCACGTTCCGTCCTGACCTGCCTGCCTTCCTGATCTGCGCCCCAGTTGATCGGGTCGCCGATCTCGAAATCCACCAGTTTGCCCAGGCTGGTGTTCTGGAACGATTCCGTGACGGGATCGCCTATTTTAACGTTCTGTGCAGTGAATGCGTTGACTTCCTCCTGGAACATCGTCAGCAGCATCTTTTCTTCCGGAGCCGCTGTCTTTTCAGGTGAGAACACCCCTGCACTGTACAGGACGAACAGGGCTGCAGCCAGCAGCAACACGAGGAAAGAAAGGTCTATGATGTTTATCCTGCCGAATAGTTTCCCGTTTTTATCTATCATCCTTTTCTCCCTTCCTGCTCAGTTCATAAAGATTATATGTCTCGGCGGCGGTTTTATCAAGGCTGAACCGCTCTCTGACCACCTTAAGCCCGTTGTCCGCATACTTTCTTCTCAGGTGGATGTCGTTTATCAGCAGGGCGATACCTTCCGCATAGCCCTGCACATCTCCGTACCTGACAAGGATGCCGTTTTGTCCGCTGCCATCCACGATCTCAGCTGTACCGCCGCTGTCGGTCGTTATCACCGGCAGCCCGGCGGCCATCGCTTCGAGGATGGCTATGCCGAGAGCTTCGTTTTGCGAATGCGCTATGAAAATATCTGAATCCTTCAGCAGTTCCCTGACGTTTTCCACGTAACCCGGGAAAATGATGTCATCCTGGAGCCCGCGGGCCTTTGCTTTTTCAATGATGGCCCCATGCAGCGGACCGCTGCCGGCGAGCACGAACCTGTACTTTTTCCCCGCCAGGCCGAGGACGCTCCTGTTATCTTTCATGTACCCGATAACGTCGATGATGAAATCGTGGCCCTTTTCCGGGGAAAACCTTGAAACTGAGGTTATCAGCATGTCCTCCTCAGGTATCCCGGCCTCCTTCCTGAAGGAAGAAGAAACTGAACAGTCCCACTCTGTGGTATCCACGCCGTTATATATCAGCGCTATCCTGTTTTCGCTTATGCCCTCCATGATAAGCCTTTCCATTACATGCAGGCTTACGGCGATAATGCGGCTGTTGAACATGGTGAAGAACCTGTTGGTCAGCACGACCGGCCAGGAGTTTTCGAAAAGCATGTGCCTCGTGTTTATTATGCCGACGCGGTTTCCCGCTATCCTGGACAGCACGCTGATGTAATTCTCCCTCAGGAAATGTGTGTGGATAACGTCGATCGAAAGCTGCCTGCAAAGTTTCTTAAGCTGCAGGGCGGCCTTTAAGTCGAAGGGGCTGTTCATCTTCAAAGGGATGAGATCGATGCCAAGCTCCTCGAACATGCTCCTTCCGGGCCCGTCTTCAGAGTATGCGATATAAAACCGACATGATTTGCCGTGCAGCTTTTTAGCAAGTGAAAATATGTATTTTTCTGATCCTCCGTTTCCGAGGTAATTCAGCAAATGCAAGACCTTCAGCATATCAGCACCGCCCTGCCAGAGGACGATTTTATCCTCTGTAATTCTGCAATAAAGCTATAAATATATTGTGCTTATAAACTTGCATCAAAACTGCTTTATGTCTGTGACATGACCCTTACAGTGGCAATAAGCTGCATATTGTGACAACAACGTTCCCTGTAATAGCTGAATTATATTCTATCATATACATCCGGGTGCGTCGAGGGTATGAGACATTATTCACGGAAGACGTCGCGGGACTGGCCGGAGGCGTGACTTAAGGATTTAAGCCGGACGACGCCGGATTGCCCCATATTATACGG
>JAKOPX010000389.1 GCA_029778665.1 Bacillota bacterium
GACAACCCGCTCATCCACCAGATAGCCTGGGACGCCTTCAAGGCTGCCGCCGACGTGGCAAAGAAAGAGGGCCTCTATGGTGCGGGACAGGACCTGCTGAAGGATGCCTTCTCCGGCAACATAAGGGGGCTTGGGCCTGGCATCGCTGAGATGGAGTTCGAGGAAAGAAAAAGCGAGCCTTTCCTGCTTTTTGCCGCCGACAAGACCGACCCCGGAGCCTTCAACCTGCCGCTTTACCTTGCCTTTTGCGATCCCATGTACTGCAGCGGGCTGCTTCTTTCACCGAACATGTTCAAGGGGTTCAAGTTTGAGATCATGGACGTCTCATACACCGAGGGCGACAAAGTAATAGCTCTCGTCGCCCCCGAGGAGCTGTACGACATCGCGGCGCTGCTTCGGGATCCGGAGCGCTACGTTGTAAAAGCTGTTTATTCAAGGACAACAGGGGAGATAGCGGCCGTCGCCAGCACAACAAGGCTTCACAACATAGCCGGCAAATACGTGGGAAAAGACGATCCTATCCTTTTGGTCAGGGCCCAGGGCAGTTTTCCTGCCACGGGAGAGATTCTTGAGCCTTACGCGCTGGTACCTTACGTAGGCGGCTTCATGAGGGGCAGTCACCAGGGGCCTCTCATGCCCGTCAAGCGAAACAGCTCCGTGTCCTTCTTCGACGGCCCGCCAATCGTAAGCTGCACTGCCTACTGCGTCAAGGAGGGCAAGCTGTCCGAGGAAGCCGACGCCTTTGATCATCCCTTCTGGGATTACGTGAGGGAGATAGCCTCGAAAAAGGCAATAGAGCTGCGCAGGCAAGGATTCTACGGAAATGCCATGCTGCCCTACGGGGAACTCGAGTACGGCGGCATAGTCGAAAGGCTCAAGGCCTTGGAAGGGAAGTTCGAGATCAGGCATTAACTGCAATCCGGGCGGGAAAAGTCTTCCGTCCGGATAATTTTAATCCATAAGAGGAGGAAAAGGGTTATGTCAAAGAAGTCACGTTTGGACCTCATGAAGATGAAGGAAAAGGGAGAGCCCGTAGCATGGATAACGGCCTACGACTTTCCCACGGCATCCTTTGCCGAACAGGCAGGGATGGACATGATCTTGGTAGGAGACAGCTTAGGGATGGTATTGCTGGGCTACAAGGGAACCGTACCCGTGACGATGGAAGAATGCATCACCTGCTGTAAGGCAGTGCGAAGAGGTGCACCTAATACATTTTGCATAGGCGATATGCCCTTCATGTCATACCAGATATCCGACGAAGACGCCGTGTATAACGCAGGAAGGTTTTTAAAGGAAGCCGACATGGACGCCGTGAAACTTGAAGGCGGAAGAAGGGTTATTACGAGGATAAAGGCCATTGCCGACGCAGGGATCTTGGTCATGGGACATATCGGTCTTACCCCTCAAAGCTCAGGAGTACTTGGGGGATTTAAGGCACAGGGCAGGGA
>JAKOPX010000390.1 GCA_029778665.1 Bacillota bacterium
ATTTTATGGTAAAATAGAAAATGTTGCAAACGTTGGCAGACAAACACGACAACACAAAAAAATTAACGGAGTGATGGACATGCTGAGAGTTGTAAAAACGGAAAACGGAATCGTCCAGGGACTTCCTGCGGCAGATCCACGCATCACGAGTTTCAAGGGCATCCCGTTCGCGGCGCCGCCGGTCGGGGAAAACAGGTGGCGTGCACCACAGCCTGCGAAAAACTGGGACGGCGTACTCAAAGCTTACGAGTTCGCGCCTGTATCTATGCAGCCCCAGATGGGCGTAGACCCGAATGATATCTATGTCAGGGAATGGCATGTGGATCCGGACACGCCAATGGATGAGGACTGCCTGTACCTCAATGTATGGACGCCCGCCAAAAGACCTGACGAGAAGCTGCCGGTGTTCGTCTGGTTCTTCGGCGGCGGACTGCAGTGCGGTTACACGTCCGAAATGGAATTTGACGGCGAGCGCATCGCGCGCAGGGGCATCGTCGTCGTCACGGTGAATTACCGTCTGAATGTATTTGGGTTCCTGTGCCATCCTGAAATAACTGCGGAAGCTCCTGAAGCGCCTGCGAACTTCGGTCACCTCGACCAGCAGGCAGGCCTGAAGTGGGTCAAGCGCAACATCGCGGCATTTGGAGGCGACCCGGACAACATCACCATAGGCGGCCAGTCGGCCGGCGGCGGGAGCGTGCTGTGTCAGCTCACCTCTCCGCAGAACGAAGGGCTCTTTAACCGCGCTATCATACAGAGCGGCATGATAGCACCGGTCTATCCGGGGAACCGTGTGCCGAGGCACGGGCGGACGCTGGCAGACGCTGAAAAGGAAGGCGTGGAGTTCTTTGAATTCCTTGGCGTCAAGACACTGGCTGAAGCCAGGAAACTCGACGCGAAATACATAATGGAAAAAGCGCTCCAGTACAAGAACTTCTGGAGCATGATCTGGAGCACGGTCCAGGATGATAAATTCTGCGTGGGCAATCCGTATGAACTTTTCATAAAGAATAAGCGGTGGATGGTTCCCCTGCTGACCGGACATACTTCATCTGAATTCTTCAGCGTTCCGCAGGTCGAAACGATGGACGGGTTCAGGAAAATGGCATCTGATATGTTCGCCGAAGATGCCGATGAGTTCCTCGCACTTTGCGGTGCGCAGTCCGGGGACATCGAAGAAGTACGCAAAAAGGCTTCCGTGAGCGGACTCGAATATTCGATCCGCATAGCAGCACAGGTGAACGACCAGAGCAAGACCGGCGTGCCGATCTACTATTACAACTTTGACGCGGAAATTCCCGGCTGGGACAACCCGGGCACATTCCATTCAGTAGACCTGTGGTTCACGTTCGAGACACTGGCCAAATGCTGGAGGCCGTTCACAGGCAAGCATTATGACCTGGCACGCCAGATCTGCAACTACTGGTGCAACTTCATCAGGTCCGGCGATCCGAACGGAAAGGATTCCACCGGCGAGGAAATGGAGCGCTGGGAACCGTACACGACCGAAGCGCCCTACTGCATGGTATTCGGCGACAAGCCGAATTTCGTGAGGGAACAGCCGAGCGACCTCATGAAATTCCTCGTAAGCCAGTACTTCAAGCGCAAATA
>JAKOPX010000391.1 GCA_029778665.1 Bacillota bacterium
CCCGGAGGAAATGCTTTCCGGGTATCCGGAAGCTCCTTAACATGTAATGAAGATGACTATCGCACATACTGAAGCTGTTTTCCTGGTTCAGAAGTCACTCACACGTTCAAAAGCTGCCTTTCACATGTACGGCTGCGTTCCTGAGCCCGTTCAGGCACCGGAGAGATACTCGAACGTGACGCAGCTTTCAAGCTCCCTGATAACGGAAAGCTCGGCCGGCTGTGAACCTGAAGTCATTACGTTTGCACCTGCTGCAGCCGCCGCAAGCCTGATAGTGCTTTCAAAATCCAGACCGTTGTCGATGGAGTACGCAAGCGCCGCAACCATGGAATCCCCTGCTCCTACAGTACTTTGCACATCCACCTTAGGGGCGTGGACCAGCACCACTTTGGATGCATCAGCAAAAAGCGCTCCTTTTGCGCCCATCGAAACGACGACCATCCCGATCCCGTGGTTCCTGACAAGCAGCTCCGCATACTTTGAGGCCTGTCCGGCATCCCTGACATCGGTCCCAAAAAGCCTCCCCAATTCGTATATGTTCGGCTTGACCAGGTACGGCCCCGCTTCAATTCCCTTCTTAAGCAGTTCACCGTCCGCGTCGAGTATCGCTGTTGCTCCTTTCTTCTTCACAGCGCTGATCCATCGGAAATATATGTCTTTATCAGTATTATCAGGCACACTTCCGGAAAAAACAACGATCGAGCCATTCCCGACCTGATCCAGCAATTTGTTTTTCAGTATTTCGAGGTCGTACTCGGAAACAGCCGGACCAGGTTCATTTATATCGGTATTCGTTTTATTCCTCGCATCGATAACTTTGAGATTAGTTCTCGTTTCGCCGCTGATGAACACGAAATCATTTTCGACGCCCATATCATCCAGGTATTTTTTGATATACCTGCCGGCAAACCCGCCAAGGATGCCCATCGCCCTGCTTCGGCCGCCAAGGCTTTTTATGACCTTGGATACGTTTATGCCTTTACCGCCGGCATCCATCCTCATGGAAGAGACCCTGTTGACTGAGTCGACTCTAAAATCATTTATGACGACTGTCTTGTCGACAGCCGGATTAAGCGTGACCGTAAATATCATATTCTTTCTCCGGATATGGCATTTGACTTAATTTTAGAATTGATAGAGCACCATGTCAATCAGTCGGGGGACAGTTCTCCGAAATGAGGCAAGCCAGGGACGGTTCTTTTCCCCGTACCTGGCTCCCTGTTTTTGCCCATACCGGGCCCTTATGCCTGGTACCAGTGTCCGGCCGAATTACACGGCACATGCACCCGGACTCCGTATCCCAGTTCAGTGCATGGGTCATCCTTGCCTGCCGGCGTCGGTCTTCCCGGCTTACAGCTTCTCGATGAACCTGCCGTTGACCTTGCGTATTTCTGCACCGGCCTCTTCCAGCATCCTTCTGACCTTTTCCTGCTCCACATGGCGCTTTGTCTTGATGCCATTTGCCTTGACCAGTTCTTCCATGGTCATCACGAAATAGCGGATAGCCTTGTACTGCGGCATCGTTTTGTTTATCTCCTTTATCGCTGCGTCGAACCTTGCCGCAAGTTCGCTCTCAGGCAGCAGGTTGCCCTCGCCGTCCACAGCGTTTTCAGCGTCTACCACCAGCTTCGCACATATCTGAACGTCGCCATCTGGAGCGACATTCCCCCATACGAACGAGTCTTTGACGCCCGGGATGTTGTTGAGCTGGACTTCATATTCCTCCGGGAATGCCTTCTTTCCGCTCGTCAGCACTATCATGGATTTCGCGCGGCCGGTTATCCTGATGAAGCCCTCGTCGTCGATATATCCCACATCGCCCGTCCTGAGCCAGCCGTCTTCCGTGAAGGCTTCCGCCGTAGCTTCAGGGTCTTCATAATAGCCTAGCATCACATTGCCGCCCCGGGTTATTATCTCGCCTGTGCCGTTTTCGTCAGGCGATTCGATCGCAACCTCGACGCCTCCAAGCGGATGCCCGATGGTGCCCGGAACATTTACGAAATCATTGTTCGTTGCAACAACAGGAGACGCTTCCGTCAGTCCATAACCCTGCAGCAGACGGAAACCGATCTTGTCGAAGCCGACCACCACTTCTTTGTCCAACGGAGCAGCGCCTGAAACAGCGAGCCTGAGATTCGGCCCGATCTTCTCGAACACGCTCCTGAACAGCTTCCTCCTCAGATCGATCCCGACCGATCTGAGAAGATCCGATATTCCGGTCAGTATTTTGAACATTTTCTCCTTGCCTGACTTTCTTATGCCATCCTGCAGCTTCCTGTACATTGCTTCAAAAATAGCCGGCACCGCCACCAGTACCGTGACGTTGTATTCCTTCAGGTTCTGTGCGATATGTTTTATACCGTCGCCGTAAACGACGCATGCGCCGCAGTGCAGCATCACCAGGAGTCCCACGGTATTCTCGAACGTATGGTGCAGAGGCAGCAATGACAGATGGGTATCCCTTTCATCGATCCTGATTATCGAGGTGATTGAAGCGACATTGGCAGCCAGGTTGGCGTGTGACAGCATTACGCCCTTAGATGTGCTGGTCGTTCCGGAAGTAAACAGCAGCACCGACATCCTTTCCCTGTCTATCGGCGCATCGATAAACGATCTGTCGCCGGACTCGATGAGTCTCCTTCCCCTTTTGATAAGGTCAGGCAGGGCCATGAACCTGGAATCGTCCGAACCGGTTGTTTCAGGATCCAGTCTATCCATGCAGATGAAAAACCTGATGGTCTCGTTGCCCTTCGAAATCTCCACCATGGTATCATGGTAGGTCTTGCTGTAGAAAACCGCTTCCACCTTCCCCCTGGCGGTGAGGTTCTCTATCTCGTTTTTGGGAAGATGCCTGTCAAGGGGCACTGCCACCCCTGTACCGTTTACGGTGGCAAAATAGCACACACTCCATTCATACCGGTTTTCAGCTATAATGGATATCCTCATATATTTCATGCCAAGCGACAACATTGCGGTGCCAAGGCTGTCCACATCATTCCTCAGGTCGTTGAATGTTCTGAAAGTAACGTTGCCGGTCTTATCCCTGAATTTGAAAGCAGGTTTGTCTCCGTATCTTTCGGCGCTTCCTCTGACCAGTTCCCTGAGATCGCTTACGATTTTCGGCTCATAGTACCCTATACCTTCAACAACTTTTCTGCCGTTTTTGATACTGATATTGACGCCTTTCTTCATACCAGCCTCTCCTTCATTGAAATTTAATGGATTATTGCAGTACTTGAGCTGCAGGATCCCGTATGTTATAACTAAATCATATTACTACATATTATTATCTGGTGATAATTATTATAACTGAAATTTTGCATGAAAGCAATAAGTGAATTGCAAAACCACAACCGGCTGTGTCTTTTCCTGGAGATATACCGTTGATAAGGATGTCTGTCCGCAAATACCCGACCGCGGATATGGGGAGCTGAAATGCAAAAAATATCCCGCTGCAGTCGCACATGCAGCAGGATCCGGTTTCACGAATCAAATACGTCCACACTGGAGCCGTTTATTAAACTGTCCGCTCTTAAGCCGTTTTTGTCTATGCCCTTCAGCGACTTTTCACAGCGCTATATCTGCCTCTTTCCATTATCGCCGACATGATCATTGCTGGCTTGCCTGCCGTTTTTCACTTCGCCCAGCCGGCGCTCCGCAAGTATTATTAAAACCGAGCCTGCCATGCAAATCGCCAGGATATGCATCGGAAGCATGAATCCATGGTTCTCTGCGAGAAACCCGACGGCCAGCGGGGTTATCATGGCGGCAAGATTGAAAGCCAGGACGGTGATGGCCGACGCAGATGCAGTCCGCTCAGGAAACTCGCTGCAGCTTATCATGACAAGGGCGACCGTGTGGGCTCCCTGCAAAAATCCGCCTGCAAATACAAGGAAAATAATCAGCGGTTCCAATCCCGGACCTGCAGCAAAAGCTGCCGACATGCAAACCGCCGACAGGATCCCCGAAACGGCATAAAACCTTTCAACAGCCATACGCCTGAAAAAGATGGGAGAAGCAAACCTCATCAGGAGCGCGCCAAGAAAAAACACCGTGGACATGAGCCCGGACAATTGCTGCCCCATGCCTTTCTCCTGCTGAAAAAATGTGGGCATCCAGACAGACAGTCCGTACATGAAGCTGAAATACAGCAGGCAGGCGCAAAGTATCAGCCAGGCCTTCAGGTCCCTGAAAACTTCTGCCGGATTCCCAGCCGCTCCTGCATTTGACCTGCCCATGTCCGAGTACGGCGTGGAAGGAATTATCCTGCGCCCTGTGGCCGCATAGAAGGCGCAGACAACGGCTGACATTATGCCAATCAGCAGGAAAGGCACTGAAAAAGTTTCCGGTTTTGCAGCGTCTATTGTCAGCGCTACAAAAACGGGCGCAGCCATAGCACCAGTCGAATAAAAAGCATGGGCAACGGGCAGTATCGTGCTTTTGTGTTCAGGGTATATTTCGGTTACCACGCCGTTCATCATTACATCGATGCCGGTGTATCCGATTCCTGAAACAAGCACGAATATCAAAAGCAGCATGTATCCACTATTGTGAGGGAGAAATGCGGGGAGGACACCTGTCAGGATACTGCCCGCTGCCAATAAAGCAAGGCACACAGATATAACATATATTTTGTTATACCTCTCACCAAAAAGAGAAAGCCACACGGCTGTCAGCAACCCGCCTACAGACTGTACAGTGATGATCAGACCGTGTTTGCTTTCAGTTATATTGAAATATTCCATGATCAGCGAAGCGTCCGGTCCAAACGAATTGACATATAATGCATATACTACAAACGCCCCGCAGCACAGGCACGCAAAAAGCAAATACATCGAATCGAGCTTTTTCTTCATTTTCCCAGTTTCCTTTTTATCTCCTGCCTTACCGGCAGGACATCTCTGCGCTCCTGCAGTCTTATTGCAGCATATCCATTGCTGATATCTGCATTATCTGCCTGTCTTGTCAGTTTCCTGTTTTGAATGTACCAATCATATCCTTCAGTTCAACCGACAGATCCGACAACAGCATAACAGAAGACAGGACCTCCTGCTGGTTAGCAGTCTGCTCCTCGATGACGGCTGCTATTTCTGACGTACCTTCCGTCGTCTTCCTGGAAATCTCATCTATCTCAAGGCTAAGCCTGCTGACTTCCGATATTTGTTTTTCTATCAGCCTTATCTCTTCAGCGACGGCAGAAATGCTTTCGGCCGACTCGCTGCTTGTCGTGAGTATGGCATTGAATGCCTCTCCGGAATGCCTGACTGATTTCGTGCTGTCGTTTACAGCGGTCAGTCCATTTTCCATAAGTTCCGACACACTGTCCGACTGTCTGCTTATTTCATTCAGCATCTTCGAGATCTCTCCTGCAGCCTTTCCGGAGGCTTCAGCCAGCTTTCGTATCTCCTCGGCGACTACAGCGAATCCGCTTCCGTGTTCTCCGGCCCGTGCCGCCTCGATTGCCGCGTTCAGTGCCAGCAGGTTCGTCTGTTCGGCAATAGCTGTTATGGTATCTGTAATGTTGCCGATCTTGCCCGTTTTGCTTTTCAGTTCGGCAGCCGATTCATTCGTAAGCATGATCTTTTCCCTGATGCCTTCGATTTGCGAAACCAGGTCCATAACTTTGTCATACCCGTTTTTCGCGGCTTCGTTGGCAAGTTTTGACGAAGCCAGCGCTTTCTCAGTACTTAATGTCATGCTCCTGATGTGATCTGCCAGTTCCTTCACCACTTCGCCCGAAATCCCGACTTTGTCCGACTGGGCTAATGCCCCGGCAGCGACCTGCTGGATCGATTCGGCTATTTGCTCGATAGCTCGTGCGTTCTGTTCTGACACGGTTTTCAGCGCATCAGCCGAAGCTGCGGTGTTGTTGGCCGTGCCGGTTATTTTCTCCAGGATCCTCCTGAGATTGGTCTGCATATCGTTAAAAGCTTCTGCAAGTATCTTCAGTTCATCATTGCTCGTGACAGTGATAGGCTCAAGTGTCAGATCGCCTTTTGCGATAAGACGGGCGCTTTCAGCGATCCTGCGGACTGTCCTTACCAGTCTGCCGATGTACAGGATGCCTGCCAAAACGGCAACAGCAGCGACAATGATCGAAAGGAGCAGGTTGGCATTCCTTATCGAATTTGCCCTTTTTACGAGTTGCTCTCTTACATCTTTCTGTATTCTGAGTTCATTGGAAACAAAATTGTTGATATTTGTCCTGAGAAACAAAGCTGTCCTTGAATTCTCTGAAACCAGGGCCGAATACTGGCTGGATGATGCGTCTTCCTCCAGACTGACTATCTGGCGGACATTATCTTCTATTTTTACAAACATGCTTTTTACAGTATCCAGTATAGTCAGCGACTGCGGATCAGTCGTCCATTCAGAAAGTTTTTCAAGGTTTCCGTTTATACGCTCAAGCGCTTCTGACACTGTGCTTTTATGTTCTTCTTTCCTTTCCTGCAGGTACCTGTCACTGATGTTTATTACAGTATCGATATCTTCTATGATCGTGTTCCCGATTATCGTAGTCTCCACCATCTCATCAAGCCGATCGATCGACTGGCTGAGAGCCAGTTGTCCCAAGATCCCGATCGCTGCCATGATTACTGATATCATCAGCAGCGCTGCCGCTAATTTTGCCCTGAGGCTCAAACCTTTTCTGCCAACTGATATACCTGGTGCTACAGACACTTCTCTCATAGACCTAAATACCTCTCATATACAGTTTTCTGAACATCAGCGTCTTTTGTGCATAAAAGCAGAGTATTCCATCTTATGTACAAAATACCAGATGCTTAAATACTACTGAAGGTGCATCATAGATGCACCTTCAGTAGTATTTGTACGCAGTTTAGTTTACTTAATTTCATTGATGGCGACTCTGCGGCCTTCATCACTCGATTTGCGTATAGCTTCAAGTATGCGGATTATCTGTGCCCCGTCATGGAAGTCGGGTTTGACGGTGCCTTTGCCTGCAACTGCATTCAGGAAATCATTGAACGCGTTGACAAAGGTGTGCTCGTAACCGATTATGTGTCCGGGCGGCCACCATGCCGACACGTACGGATGATCGCTTTCCGTCACGATAATCGTGCGGAAGCCCTGTTCCTTGCTGTCATGTGTGAAATCAAGGTACTGGAGTTCGTTCATGCGTTCGAGATTGAAGATGATCGCACCTTTGCTTCCGTAGACCTCGAAGTAATTGTAATTCTTTCTGCCGACCGCGAATCTCGAAGATTCGATGCTGCCAAGCGCGCCATTGGCGAACTCGACTACTGCGAATGATGCGTCATCCACTTCGACATCTCCGTACTCAGTGGTGCTCGCGCCTGTACCGGCGGTAAATGCCGTCGCGCCTACACCTGGCAGCGGACGCTTCTTGATGAATGTCTTGTTGACTGCAGTGACTGCTTCAGGTTCCCCTATCAGGTACCTTGCAAGGTCTACAGCATGTGATGTCAGGTCATACAGCGGGCCGCCGCCTGCTTTTTCCTTCTGGAGCTGCCATGACAGCGGGAAGTTGGGATCGGTGATCCAGTCCTGCAGATAAGCTCCGCGCCAGTGATAGATCGTACCGAGCCTGCCTTC
>JAKOPX010000392.1 GCA_029778665.1 Bacillota bacterium
GGCTGTACGCCGTCCTGGCCCTGAATGGACCTGCTGAAAGCATTCGCCTTGGAAACGCGCTGCTCTAATGCCTCAATTCTCTCCATAAGCGCCTTCTTGAACGCCTCTTCTTCTTCAGCTGCTTTCTTGGCTTCCTCGGCAGCAGCCTTCTCTGCGGCCTCCTTTTCCTCGGCAGCCTTCTGTGCAGCCTCTTCCTCTTCCTTGGCCTTTGCCGCCTTCATAGAGTCAATCTCAGCCTGCATGGCATCGATCTTCTCTTTCAGCGCCTCAATGACCTTGTTATCCTCAGTTCCCATGTTTACGTCCTCTTCTCCATCGTTGCTCTTGCCAGAACGCTCGTTCTCGGCAATGCTCATAATTTCAGTTAGTGCTTCGATAGCCGCCTTGATTTTGGCGTAGTTCTTATCAGAGATGGCCCTACCTGCTTTCCGGGCTTGAAAAGCCTCGGCAATGCGGGAAAGGATCCCTTCATCCTCTTCTTTCACCGATTTAAGCGCAAAGAACTTGGCTTTCGGCACAGCGGGTTCGTCCACCACGCTTACCGCCGCAGCGATCCAGTCCTCGCCCAGATCTCGCAGAAGCGTCCGTTTCAGGGCTACACTCTTCCCAGCAGCGTCTGAGAGCGCCTGACGCCGGATACCCATTACGCTGTATCCGGTCAGCTTTCCGCTAACAATCTGTTCCCAGGTGTTGTTATCCTGAATCTTGGCCGCAAGAATCCATGTTCCTTCAGGGAGCACAACTTGGGCCCCGTTTATAGAAACAGTGCGGTTCATCGGCTGGATATAGGATTCCACTGGAACAGCGATGTTGTTCAAGGAATGCTGAAGATCTATGTTGCGATATCCGGCAAGCCATTCGTGTGCGGCCCGTTCCACGCGCTCTGGTGAAAGTACCTCTCCGTCACTGTCCGGTTCGCCCGGAACGAGCACGGCAGCATAGGCTATGCGCTTTGCATCGTTCTTATAAACGATCGGTCCAGTAATCTCGCACTCTTCCACCATACTTACACCATTACGTGACCACAGTAAGGTCAACAGACTTCCAGTTGTGCACCTTCATCGTCCATGTTTCAGGATTCGGGTGTTTAGAACCATTAATTAACATTTATACGAAACCTCTACCGTTTCTTTTGATTAAGGTAGTCTTATTCCATACTACTATATATAATCTATGCTGGAAGAAAAAAGAGGAAATTTTCAAGATACTGGTATAAGGTCTTCCTCATAAAAGAATCCTTGTGGTGGAGCCGTAAATCCTTCAGGCATGAGAAACGGCACAAGCCTGCACCGACAGTTGATCCATTCTTCAATCGGGCCGCTCATATCACCTGGATAGAGCAACCCGTTGCTAAACGGCTCCCCTACCCGCACAATTTGTCCATGCATGTAGGTGTGGTCAGCATCGCTCGTAGTGCCGTCTCTTACCCGATCGTCGTCAGCAGACCACCACATATGATAATTGATGTGTAATTCACGCTCTGTTTCATATGCACCCTGGTTCTGTCCAGAATTGATTTCCGTCCTCGCTATGCGCACCAATTCGTAATCGCGCATAGATACGAACTTGTCTTTGAGCAGGTTCGCCGCCTTATCGATACCATGGCCTTCCCGATAGGATTGGGCGAGAACCTCCATGACGTCACCCCGCATGCGGGTTAGGGTCTGCGCA
>JAKOPX010000057.1 GCA_029778665.1 Bacillota bacterium
ATGCAAAGATATTTGCCGGCAGTTCCGGCAGGGTTTTTGCCGAAAAAATCTGCGATTTCATCGGGGGAAGGCTTTCGGAATCGGAGGTAATAAAATTTTCTGAAGGGAATTTGTATGTAAAGGCCGCTGAAACCGTAAGGGGCATGGATGTTTACCTTGTCCAGCCTATTGGGCTGAGGCCCAACGATGAATTCGTGGAGATACTTTTCTGGGCGGATGCATTCAAAAGAGCCAGCGCCAGTTCGGTCACCGTGATTATGCCGTATTTCAGTTATGCCAAAGCCGACAAGAAGGATGAACCAAGGGTTTCGATCAGGGCAAGGGTCTGCGCGGAGTGCATGGAACTTGCCGGCGTTGACAGGGTCGTAACGATGGATCTGCACAGCCCGCAGGTACAGGGGTTTTTCAAGAAGCCGCTGGACCACCTGCGGGCGCTTCCGGTGCTGTGCGAATATATCAGGGCAACGGTGAATGAACCTTTGGTGGTCGTATCGCCTGACGCCGGATTCGCGAAACAGGCCAGGAAATACACGGACTACCTGGGGACATCCATAGCAATAGGGGACAAGACCAGGCGGGCACACGATGAAAAAGCGGAGATCCTTGAACTTATAGGGGATGTTGCCGGAAAAACTGCGCTGATCGTGGATGACTTTACCCTTAGTGCAGGTACCCTGGTCGATCTGTCGTACTTGCTGAAGGAGCGTGGGGCGAAAAAAATAATTGCATGTGTCACTCATCTGCTGCTGAATGAAAAGGGAGTTCAACGTGTAAACGAAAGTCCCATCGACATTTTGATAGGTACAGACTCTGTTGAGAACGAAAACCTGCTGAAATCGGAAAAAATAAGGCTGGTATCTGTAGCGCCGCTTTTTGCCCAGGCTCTTATCCGGATCCACAATAATGAGTCGGTAAGTCCGCTGTTTACAAACATTTCTGAAAACATCAAATACCAGTCATACAGATGAGTTTACTGTATCGTCCTGACACTGCGGACATATTACGTATTTTGCCTGTACGGATTATTGTGTATAATAATTGCATGGCAAAAAAATATAAGTTTAACTTTCAGCATGATCACTGATCCAAACAGGAAGGATGGTACAGGTGTGGCTGGATAAACTGGAAAAGAAGATAGGGAAGTACTGCATAAAGAACCTGATGCTTTACATCACTGCTTTGAATGGCGTGGTGTTCATACTGCAGTACCTGGCTCCTGAAGCTGATTTTGTGGGCAAGCTGATGCTTGTGCCCTCCCTGGTGAAGCAGGGCGAGGTATGGAGGCTTGTTACGTTCCTGTTTATCCCGATGACTTTTCGTCCGGTTCGGATACTGTTTGCATTGTATTTTTACTATTTGATCGGCTCTTCACTGGAACGTGAATGGGGCTCGTTCAAATTCAACGTGTACTATTTCATCGGAGTGCTGGGGACCATAGCGGGAGCTTTCCTTGGTGGCTTGGGGACATCCACATTCCTCAACCTTTCATTGATTTTTGCTTTTGCATACCTTTTCCCGAACTACCAGATCATGATTTTCTACTTGTTCCCGGTTAAGGTGAAATATCTGGCGCTGTTTTATGCGGCCGGGCTTGTGTTCACTTTTGCTTTCATGCCAATTGTTGGCCTTATCACGGTGCTGGGCTCTGCGGTCAACTTCATTCTGTTTTTCTGGAAAGACATATATTACAGGCTGAGATTCAACCGCCGGGCCTACATGAGCCAGAAGGAATTCAAGGAGAAGATACCGAAGATACACGTGATGCACAGGTGCACGATCTGCGGCATAACCGACGTGGAGGACAGGAAAATGGACTTCCGGTACTGCGTAGAGTGTGACGGCGACTATGAGTACTGCATGGACCACCTGTACAACCATGAGCATGTGAAAGCAGATGCGCAAGCGAACAAGGGCGACGGTACGGCAAGCGAAGACATCAGGTGAAGTAGCGGCGATAAAGAGGGAAAGGAATAAGTCGCAATAAGTTCGGCAAAGTAACGTTAATGTATAGCAACGTTGGCATCAGGATGATGCGGAAATCAAAGACTGGCATTTAACCCGAAACTGACAGGGAATCAATTGCAAGGAATCTGTCAAAGATCGATAAAGCTCAAAGAATGATAAAACCCAATAATATCAATAAAGCCGAAGTACTATGGGAACCAGTTTAAAAAACCGGCCGAAATACAGCCGGTTATCATTTGCATACGGATGGCGTCTCAGCCGAATTCTGCCGGCTTTTCATTTGATATGCCAAATTCGTAGAGGATCGCTTTTACTATCCTTTCCGAGGCCTTGCCGTCGCCGTAAGGATTTACGGCCTTTGCCATTTTATCGTACTCGGACGGATCGTCCAGTAACTGAGAGGCAAGAGCTTTAATCCTTTCACGTTCAATGCCTGCCAGTTTGACAGTGCCGGCTTCCACAGCTTCGGGCCGCTCAGTTTCCTTCCTCAGCACCAGTACCGGCTTGCCCAGCGCGGGCGCCTCTTCCTGCAGGCCGCCGGAATCGGTCATAACGATGTATGACCTTGCCATCAGGTTGTGCATATCCTGGACATCAAGCGGATCGATAAGGTGGACCTTCGGATTTGAGCCGAGCACCCTGAATGCTGTTTCGCGTACGGCCGGATTCAGGTGCACGGCATATATCACGCATACATCGTCATATTCGGCGGTGATGTCGTTCAGGGCGAGACATATCTGCTCCAGCGGCTGGCCGAGATTTTCACGCCTGTGGGCAGTGACGGCGATCACGCGCCGGCCTTCGATGTCGATACCGCGCATTTCGCTGCTGCTGAAAACATAATCCTTTTTGACGGTGGTCTGCATCGCATCTATGACGGTGTTGCCCGTTATGTAGATTTTGTCGGGACTTATGCCTTCATTCAGAAGGTTGGCCCTGTTTGAGGGGGTGGGAGCGAAATGGAGGTCTGCCAGTGCAGCCGTTAGCTTCCTGTTCATTTCCTCCGGGAAGGGGGAGTACTTGTCGAAGGTCCTCAGACCGGCTTCAACGTGGCCGATGGGAATTTTTTTGTAAAAAGCGGCCAGTGCCGATATGAAACATGTGGAAGTGTCCCCGTGAACAAGCACCATATCAGGTTTTTCCCTGTCCAGGACGACCGAGAGCCTCTCCAGGGTCCGTGCCGCTACCTGCTCCAGTGTCTGCCGGTCAAGCATGACGTCAAGGTCGATATCCGGCTTTATGCGGAATATGTCAAGAACCTGGTCCAGCATCTGCCTGTGCTGGGCAGTCACGCACACGACCGGTTCGATATCGGGACACTTCTCAAGTTCCTTGACAAGAGGTGCCATTTTCACTGCATCCGGTCTTGTGCCGAATATGGGCATTATTTTCAGCTTCCTCATTTCGTTACTCCGTCAGATTGCTTATTTATCTCATTTTCCGGGACTGCAGGATTTGAACTTGTGTCTTCGGCTATTTTCGCGTCGTCTGCCAGTCCGCGGTCATTTATATATCTCGCGCCGCCTATGACGAATACCGCTGCTGCCAGCAGCATGACGATCGCGCTCAAAGCGCCCCTGTCGGCAAGGACGATGGCGCAAAGGCCCAGCGATGCACTGGCGGAATACAGGACCAGGACGGACTGTCTCTGGCTCAGGCCCATATCGATCAGCCTGTGGTGGAGATGTCCTCTGTCTCCCTGCATTATAGGCCTGCGTGAAAAGAGCCTTCTGACTATTGCAAATGCTGTGTCAAACAGCGGCAGTCCCAACACCAGGAACGGTATTACTATCGATATTGCAGTGTAAGATTTCATTACGCCCTGGATCGAAACAACACCAAGTGTGAATCCCAGGAACGCTGCTCCTGTTTCGCCAAGGAAGATTTTCGCCGGGTTGAAATTGAACGGAAGAAATCCAAGTGTCGATCCCGACAGCGCCGCCGTTACCAGGGCGATATATACTGCCTTTGACGGATCAAGGTCTGCACGCAGTATCGTAACGAAGAAGAGAGAAAGCGATGATATTGAAGAAACACCCGCGGCAAGGCCGTCCAGACCGTCGATCAGGTTGATGGCATTGGTAATGCCGACTATCCATATGATGGTCAGCGGTATCGAAATATACCAGCTGAGCTCCAGATATCTGTCCGGGCCGAACGGATTGGTCAGATGCGATATCCTTGTTCCCGAAATAGCCACAGTGCATATGGCGGCAGCTACCTGGAACAGGAGCTTTGTCCATGCTTTCAGTGTCTTTATGTCATCGAGGATGCCCATCACCACGATGACAACCATGCCCGATGCCAACCCCAGTATTTCCCTGCCCGGGGTTATGATGTTGGATGCTGTTGCCAGGTCAAATGCGAGCGAGATGACGAAACCGCAGATAATCGCCAACCCGCCCATCAAAGCGATGGGTTTTTTATGCATTCTCCGGTCATCTTTCGGGATGTCGACTCCGCCGATTTTGAAAGCAAGTCTCCTAACTATCGGAGTTGCCGAAAATGATATTATGAACGCAAGTGCAAACGTAATCAAGTACTCTGTAATGTATGACACAAGGACACACCTGCCTATACTTTGACCACTCTTACGCCGGCTTCCTTAAGCAGTTCCATTGCCAGTTCGTCGGGGTAGTCGCCTTTGAAAACGATCTTTTTGATACCGGCATTGATCGCCATCTTTGCGCAAAGTACGCACGGCTGATGGGTGACATAAAGGGTACCGCCGTTTACGCTGGTACCTGAATAGGCAGCCTGCACCAGTGCGTTCTGCTCTGCGTGTATAGCCCTGCACAACTCGTGGCGCTGTCCTGACGGTATCCCCATCTGTTCGCGGAGGCAGCCGACTTCGGAGCAGTGCTTACAGCCGGACGGTGCTCCGTTGTAGCCGGTGGCGAGTATGCGCTTGTCCTTTACGATCAGCGCTCCCA
Organism: Bacillota bacterium; assembly: GCA_029778665.1. Lineage (GTDB taxonomy): Bacteria > Bacillota > Clostridia > Acetivibrionales > DTU013 > DTU013. The sequence goes on from JAKOPX010000057.1 coordinate 4,899, forward strand.
CCTGGCGCCTGAGACATGTCGATCTCTTTTTCACCAGTTCGACGATCTCCATGAAATATTCGTCCCATGACGGTCTCATTTTATTGCCTCCCCAAAACCATTACTGACCCCTCAGAAACAGGATATATTTCTGAGAACTGTCCCCGAATATCCAGGAACCGTTCCCGGATCCGGGACAGTTCGTGATTTTTGAGAACTGTCCCCATACCAGGTACAGGATAACCGGCTTCGTGTCTTATTTTGTGCCGAACAGCCTGTCGCCGGCATCGCCCAGACCGGGAACAATGTATCCGTGGTCGTTGAGCTTTTCATCCACTGCGGCGCAGTAGATCTCGACATCAGGATGATCCCTGTTTATCCTTTCGATGCCCGCTTTTGCAGCTAACAGGCACATCAGCTTGATGTTTGTCACGCCTTTTTCCTTTATGAATTTTATCGCTGCAGAAGCTGAACCGCCGGTGGCGAGCATCGGATCGAGCACCACGATTTCACGCTCGTGGGCGTCGACAGGAAGTTTGCAGTAGTATTCCACCGGCTCCAGTGTTTCGGGATCGCGGTAAAGCCCTATATGGCCGACTTTTGCCATAGGCAGCAGGCTCAGCATCCCGTCCACCATGCCGAGGCCGGCCCTGAGTATCGGGACAAGCCCCAGTTTCTTGCCGGATATCACTTTTGTCTTGGCTATACCCACAGGAGTTTCTATCTCAACTTCCTTCAGGGGCATGTTCCTTGTAACCTCATACCCCATGAGCATGGATATTTCCGAAACCAGTTCCCTGAATTCCTTGACGTTTGTATTTTTGTCCCTCAGCATAGAGATCTTGTGCTGTATCAGCGGATGATCGAATACGAAAACTTTTTCCATTAGCAGCACCTCCCGTTATGTATGTGTTTTGGAATACTTCTCCTCAATGTCGGCGAACTTGTCCACTCTCTGCTTATGTCTCCCGCCTAAAAAAGAGGTGTTCAGCCATGTATCTACTATTTCGACCGCAAGGCCAACGCCCAAAACTCTTGCCCCAAGGGCGAGAATATTTGCATCATTGTGTTCCCTGCTCATCCTGGCCATGTATGTATCGGTACACAAAGCGGCCCGGATACCCGGGACTTTATTGGCTGCTATGGATATTCCGATACCTGTTCCGCAGATTATGATCCCGCGCTCGTGGGTGCCTGAAGCCACCGCTTCGGCTACCTTGAGCCCGTAATCCGGGTAATCCACGGAAGTAGTGCCGTCACACGTACCAAAATCCTCGAACGGGACATTGATCTCTTTCAGATGCTTTATTATCTCGCATTTAAGGCCAAAGCCCGCGTGATCGCTTGCTATAGCCAGCATAGTACCAACCTCCTATTCAATTTTATATTATCGACATAGTAAAGTCAAAGCGCTATCGACTATTTTAACTTTTCTACAAGCTTTTCAACAGCCTGTGCCAACATTTCGGCGCAATGCCTGTATACGGCTTCATTCCCGCCGTATGGATCGGTTACGTCGCCGTCGGTCCCATAAACATATTCTATCAATGTGAAAACTTTTTGATACGCTTCCGGGTACATTGACAGAATGTACTGCCTGTGGAGCCTTTCCATCGCAAGTATCAGATGGGCTTCCTTTATATCTGTGTAAGTAAGCCTTCTTGACCTGTGGCATGACAGGTCGGCGCCCGGATATCCTTCCATTGCTTCTATCGCATTGACAGAGGCCGGACTGCCTTCTGCGGCCGCCAGCCCCGCCGAAGCGGCTTCATAGCCGATGCCGGACGCTGCAGCAAGTCTGTTGAACAGCGCTGCTGCCATCGGGCTTCTGCATGTATTGCCAGTGCAAACGAAAAGGATCTTTTTCATGGTGACTCCTTCACAGTTTTATTATGTTACCGCCCGCCGCTTTCATAAGCCTGTTCATGACTGCTAGTCCGATCCCTTCGACATCGGTGGTTTCAGCCATTATCACTTCAACGCCTTTTTCGTCGAATTCCCTGAGGCAGCGGAACAGGTTTGACGCAAGAGTCTCCGGCTCTTTCCTGCTGCCGAGTGATATGACCTTGCAGAAGGAATAGAGTGAGGGCTCATACAGCGCCGCGGTTTCATCGGTGACGAGGAGGCCGACGGATGTGCCTTCCTTATTGTATAGCTCCGCTCTTTTGCCTATTTCAGCTGCCACCTGTTCTGGGGGGCCTTCGACCAACAGCATTGTTGCCCTCGGAGAATAATGCCTGTACTTCATGCCGGGGGATTTCGGCGTTCCGGACATATCTGACATGCCCGGGGACTGGCCGCCTATGACGTCTCCCAGTACACTTTTCAATTGCTCAAGTGTGACTCCGCCCGGTCTGAGTATTACAGGCGGGATGACAGTTATGTCCAGCACGGTGGACTCGACGCCTACTTCTGCATTGCCGCCGTCTATGATCACATCGACCTTTCCCATTAGGTCCTCGATTACATGCTTTGCAAGTGTCGGGCTAGGCCTTCCGGAGCTGTTGGCGCTCGGGGCTGCGACCGGCACCCCTGCTTTTCTGATCAGGGCGGATGCGATAGGGTGGGAGGGCATCCTTACAGCAACGGTGTCGAGGCCTGCAGTTACAATATCCGGTACCAGCTGAGACCTGGGCATTACAAGAGTGAGCGGACCCGGCCAGAACGCGTCCATCAGCGCCTGCGCCGTTTCCGGGATATTTTCCGTCAGGTCTTTTACCGCAGCGGCATCAGATATATGTATTATCAGCGGATTGTCAGAAGGGCGCCCCTTTGCCCTGTAGATCGCTTCGACGGCCGTTTTGTCCAGGGCATTTGCGCCCAGGCCATATACCGTTTCAGTGGGGAAGGCGACCAGGCCGCCGGATCTCAGTATCTCCGCAGCCTGATCCAGTTGCTTGTCCCAATCCTTGATGCTTGTATCTACCTTTATTATCTGCGTCTTCAAGCTAAGCGACTCCTTTTTCTGCTTTTTCCTTTGCTGTTATTTTTGCTGTTAATTGTAAATCGATATTATTATACCACATAATATACCCCAAACATTTGCCATTGAAGACAGCCTTCCAAGATAAAGGCGCTTCGATTCGGGGACCAGCTCGCCGTAAATTATGTAAAGCATGGCGCCGCCTGCGAACCCGAGGCATGCGGCTGTAAGGCTGTCGGAAATGGATCCGAGCATAGCGCCGAGCAGTGCTCCAAGGCCCATTGGTATGCCTGAAAGTATCGTATATGTAAAAGCCTTGATCTTTGAAAAGCCGCCTGCCCGCATAGGCACAGCCATGGCGATCCCTTCCGGGATATCGTGGATGATTATCACGGCGGTGATCGTCAGTCCCAGGCTTGTGGAAGCTTCGAATCCTGACCCTACAGCAAATCCTTCAGGGAAATTGTGCATCGCTATGGCTATTGCCATCAGGATGCCGGCCCGCAGCAACCCGGTGTTTTTGCCCATGCTCAGAGCCCGGGACTTTTTCAGGAGGCTTTCGATGATGACTACCGCAAGTATGCCGGCGATTATGCCTGCAAACGTATAGACCGTGCCTCCCAGGCTGAATGCTTCCGGCAGCAGTTCAAAACAGACCACTGCAGTCATGAGTCCGGCAGAGAACTCCAGTATGCTGCTCATGACACGATTGCTTGTTTTTGAGATCAGGAATGCCGAAAGGCCGCCGATGCCGGTTCCGGCAATACCTGAAAACAGCCCGAGGAATGTGATTTTGAGCAAGTGTCCCATACAGCCCTCCAACGCCATGAAACGGGATCTGCATTTACGGATGGTTGCCCGCACGATCCCGAAACCTGTACTGCTTATACGACCCTTACATGTTTATTCGCTGAAGGGCTTGTATTATTAGTGTTATTACATTATCGCGTGTTATGGGATATTTGCCATGGGTTATTGTAGGCCGTCATCATGTGCTGCAGGCTATAAATCTGCTGTCATTGGATAACAGGCAGATGTTGACAAGCCTCATCGGCTGTTGTCGACCATTGTCAACGGTTACCAACTATTATCATTATCAACTATTATCAGTTGTAATCAGCTATCGTCAGCTTTGAACCCACTATCACCATATATAATCAGTCATCATCAGCAGTTATGGATTTCACAGGCTATAAGCAGACTTCGTTGACTGCAATCAGCTAACTCGCTTAACTTCAGTCTGACCGGAGTTTAACGGTATACCCGTCAGTCTTCATCGCTGGCGGCACTGCCCAGCTTCTGGGCCTGGTCCGCTGTTATCAGTGCCTCTATGATTTCGTCGAGATCCCCGTCCATTATTTCGTCTATCTTGTAGAGCGTAAGTCCTATCCTGTGATCAGAAACCCTTCCCTGCGGGAAGTTGTAAGTACGGATCCGCTCGCTCCTTTCGCCGGTCCCGACCTGTGACCTGCGTGCCTGCGCTATCTCTGACTCCTGCTGCTGCTGGGCCATCTCGTACAGCTTCGAACGGAGTATCTTCATTGCTTTGTCCCTGTTTTTGTGCTGTGAACGCTCATCCTGGCAGGTTACAACAATGCCTGTCGGGATGTGGGTGATCCTGATCGCCGAGTCGGTCCTGTTTACGTGCTGACCGCCGGCGCCTGATGCGCGGAACGTGTCTATCTGCAGATCATTCGGATCTATCTGTACGTCGACTTCATCCACTTCAGGGAGGACTGCCACCGTGACCGTCGACGTATGGATCCTGCCGCCGGCCTCGGTAACGGGCACACGCTGGACGCGGTGGACTCCGCTTTCATATTTCAGCCTGCTGTAGGCTCCTTTTGCTTCCACTGAAAATATTACTTCCTTTATGCCGCCGATCTCGGTTTCATGTATGTCAAGTATTTCGGATCTCCACTGGTGTCTTTCGCAGTATCTCGTATACATCCTGAACAGGTCGGCTGCAAAAAGGGCAGCTTCTTCTCCGCCAGCGCCGCCGCGTATCTCGACGATGACGTTCCTGTTGTCGTTGGGATCCTTCGGCATGAGCAGCTGCTTAAGCTCATTTTCGATCGTCTCAAGCCTTGCTTTAGCATCGTCCAGTTCGCTCTGGGCAAGCTCCCGGAACTCCCTGTCCGTGCTTTCTTCCAGGAGTTCCTTTGCGTCTGATATATCTTTCTTTGTCTTCTTATACTCACGGTATTTCAGTACGATCTCTTCGAGCCCGGAAAATTCCTTCATCAGTTTCCTGTACTCATCCTGGTCCGCTATCACGCGGGGATCGCTGAGCTTCATGCTCAACTCTTCATACCTGTTTTCCGCGGCATCAAGCTTGTCAAACATACTGCACCTCTTGACTAAATTTATCGGTGTTTAATTATAGCATAGACCGGATGCAATATCTATAACAGATTGGTTTTGCATGCATGCCGGCTTTCCGGATGCGGGCCGGCGTCAGGGATGTAATCCGGGATGATATATGATGCGCATGATGATCAGGGATTATCCGCCGGGAACGGATTTCAGTGCAGGTTCGGCTTGTGAGGCAGGAGGGAAGGGGAGTGATCCGGCTCAGCAAGCAACCAGTTTCAGGAAATGAAAACGGGCCGCGCAGGGGACAAGCCCTGCCGCAGCCCGTGTTGCTATGCCTGTGATCAAATTGCTGGATATGGAGGGTATGATTTTTCCAATTTGATCACATGGCTGCTGTCCTGGAAGAACCCGGCTGTGTGCCGGAGCCTTTCAGCTGCCTGCAAGCCTTTTGGCTATTTGATGATTTCGATGTAACCGTTCATTGTTTCTGCCTGTATGTTGACTTTCTTGTCGGCTGTTGCGTAGTTGTCGGTTTCGGCATCTGCCTGCCTGTGGGACCTGTTGATCCTCATTGCGTTACGGTAAAGCAGATTTGGTATCAACAGGTTTATGTCGCTGTTCATAGTCCGTGCGTTGATCTTGTAACCTCTGTTCTCGGAGTCATTCATGTTGGCCTTGATGTTGGCATTCATTGTCTTGAGGTTAAGCTCAGCTATGTTTTCGTTGTCGTAGTTCTGTACATTGTCAAGCATGATATTGCCGTTCATCGTCACCGCTGTGAGCCTGACAGCCTTAAGGTTCTTGATTTCGATCGATGCATTCTTCGTACCGAAGCTGACGTCGCGGCCGATGATGTAATTCGCGGTGACTTTGGCGTTCATGGTCTCGGCAGCGATCCTGCTGCTGTTGATGCCAGTCAGGTCGATGACTGCATTCTTTGTCGCGCTCACGAATTCCTCGGAGGTCACGTCTTCAACGTATATCTTGCCATTCTTGGATTCAAGGGCTACCTGGTTGAATTTCACAGCAGGCAGCAAAACATCATATGAGACACTCAGGTTATAAGTATCCGGTTTGGCCAGTTTTACGGCAACAGTGCCGTTCTCGTTGGAGAAGGCCAGGGCGTTTTTGGCGTTTTCCTGGGGTGTGCGGATTTTTGCCTTTATGACTATTTTGTCTTCCTGGTGCTTCTTCACCGTGATCTGGCCGTTGGTGGCCTGGAGTTCCAGGTTCATGCCTTCCGCTGCTGCCACTTCATACTGTTCCTCTTCAGTCACGCAGTTGCCGAAGATGTTGAATGCGCTGGTGTCTATGATGCTTCCGATGAAGTCCGCGACTTTATCGGCGATCCCGAATGCGGCCGTGGCCACGTTCTTGCCGAATTTCTCAGCTTTGGCGCTGAATTCCTCGACCATTTTGTCGAAGTCGCTCTGGTTGTAGTTCTTGGACAGCTGCCGCCTCCACTCGTCGATCCTCTCTCTTACTTTCGCCACTTCATCATAGTAGTTTCGCTGCGGCGGTTTCGGTCC
>JAKOPX010000393.1 GCA_029778665.1 Bacillota bacterium
AGGTCAAATAAGAATTTAATATCATCAAGCATTATATTCTCCACCTCATCTAATTTTTTGCATAAACTAATTGTATCACTTACAAAATCAAGTACACGCTGGCTGGATATGTCTAAACTTGCTACGGTATCATTACCTCACCCTCTTATTCTTCCCTATCAATCTTCTCACCGGCGATGCCGTCTCGTGTGCCTCCCTTATGTCGGACTCGGCCAATGCGATGTAAAGCTTTGTGGTCTCAAGGGTAGAGTGTCCCATGATAGCCTGCAGTGCAAAGGGGTTCATGCCGTTTCTGAGGAAATACAGCGCCGCGTCGTGGCGCAGGTCGTAGGGCGAAAGGCGCTTAAGCCCGAGCTTAGGTGCGTAGTTTTTCTGCAATCTCTGCCTCCAGCCGGAAACAGTGAGTCTTTCCCCTTCGTAGTTGGCAAAAATTAGCTTCGTTTTCCACTCTTTCGGCCTTGCCATGATGAGAGCCTGTATCGCCTTGGCCGTCTCTGCGGAAAAGGGCAGCGTCCTGCTCTTGCGCGTCTTCGAGATGGTAGCACTGACCAAAACGACCATATCTTTGAGGTTGACATCATCGATTGTCAGAGCCAGCGCCTCGCCCGGCCTTATCGCCGTGTCGATGGAAAGACATATAAGAGCGTAATCGCGCTTGCCGCAATAAGTCGTTTTGTCGGGCAGCTTTAAGAGCTTCGTCAATATTTCCGCCGGATGCTGGACGATCCTTGGTTCGGCCTTCCTTCTTTTAATCCCCCATGTCGGATTTTCCGGGAAAGCGCCTTCCTCCACCAGCCAGGAAAAGAATGCCTTTATGTAGCTCAACCTCAGATTAAACGTGGCAGGAGCGATGCCGTCCTGGGCCAGATAGGATAGCACCGCCGCCTTGGCCTTGCTCGGGCATGCCGGGTCCCAGGCTTGCGGACGTTCTTGAAACAGGTGCGTGATGTGGTAGCGGTAGTCCTCGATCGTCCGCTTCGAGTATCCTTCGGCCTTCCTGAAGAGGATAAACGCCTCGAGTGCCTCCTCCCATGAGGCAAATTTCTCGTTAAACAGTACAATCTTTCCCTTTTCTTCCATAATGTCAACCAGCCATCTCGGAAAGCCTGCGTTTTTAGGAGCGTCGGCCTCGGCCATTTTTATGAAAATTTTGCTA
>JAKOPX010000394.1 GCA_029778665.1 Bacillota bacterium
GAGTTCTTCGGCCAGTTTCCTTGCCTGCGCAAGTTCCTTGTCCCTTCTGCTCTTCTCGGCTTCCTTCCTGGTTTTGACAATGTTCAGGTTACTTTGGTTGGCCTCAACGGCAAGACCCTTTGGAAATAAAAAATTCCTGGCATAACCGTCGCTGACATTCACCAGGTCGTCTTTCTTCCCCAGTCCCTTGACATCCTGCTTCAATATGACTTTCATATGAACCTCCGGTTTAAGTATTCGGTTTTGCCATTTCTTCCTTGTAATCCATTATAGCACATTTTAATCTTTCTTTCGCATCATTTATGTCAGTGTCGGGGAGCTGCGCGCCGGCCACCGACATATGGCCCCCGCCGCCAAGCTTCTCGAGGATCATCTGCACATTAATTTCACCCAGCGACCTGCCGCTTATCCAGACTTCGCCGTCAACGCTGCACAGTACGAACGAAGCCGTTATTCCCGACAGGTTCAGAAGCTCATCGGCGGCTTTGGCCGCTATCATCCGCGGATTGTCGATATCCTCCCCGCAGACAGATATCGCTATGTTTCCGTCTATCAGTTCGGCGCTGCTGACCACTGAAGAGACTTTTGTATAGGTCCCGATGTCGTTCTGGAACAGTTTCTTGACGGCTACCGTATCTACTCCCTGACGCCTCAGGTAGGATGCCGCTTCGAATGTCCTGACACCGGTCTTGAAAGTGAAATTCTTGGTATCGATGACTATGCCGGCATAGAGGGCCTCCGCCTCAAGCTGGCTCAGTTTCAGTTTCTCATCAATATACTGGATGACCTCTGTAACGAGCTCGCTGGTTGAAGACGCATAAGGTTCCTGGTATGTCAGAACGGTGTCCTGTATGTAATCGGCGCCTCTCCTGTGGTGGTCGATCACCACTGTCTGTTCGCTTTCGTCGATCAGCTCCGGTACTTCGGCAAAACTTTTGCGGTGGTTGTCAACAACGATAAGGAGGGTCTTCCTTGTCATAAGATCCATTGCTTCACTTCCTGTTATGAACAGGTCTTGATATTCCTCATCTTTCCTTATCATTTCCACAAGTTTCTCGATGGTGGGATTTATCCTGTCCAATACTATATACGCTTCCCTGTTCCTGCTCCGGACAGCCCTGTAAAGTCCAAGCGAAGCACCCAGTGAATCGATGTCGCCGTTTTCATGCCCCATGATCAGCACGCGGTCAGACTGATCGATCAGTTCGCGCATAGCATACGCGATGACCCTTGCCTTCACTTTCGTCCTCTTTTCGAGTTCCCTGGACTTCCCGCCGAAGAAACTGAAGTTTTCCCCGTTTTTCAGCACTACCTGATCGCCTCCTCTGCCCAGCGCCAGATCGATTGAAGCCGCAGCGAACTGGAGGTTCTCCGCCAGTGTTCCTCCGTTGAGACCGAAGCCGAGGCTGAGCGTGACAGGCAGCTTGTTGCCTATGTTTATCTCCTTGACGGAATCCAGTATCTCGAACTTTTTCTCCTCAAGCTCCTTCATATATTTCTGCTCAAAAATGAACAGGTATTTGTCCCTTTCGTACTTTTTTATAATACCGTTGGTAAACGAGATCCACCTGACCACGCGCTTGTCTACCTCGGCAAGTATCTGTGGCTTGAGCGGGTCTTCCATGCTCTGCATCAGGTCGTCGTAATTGTCTATGACGCATATGCCGGCGACTATCTTCTCGTCGGCATATGTCTGCTTCAGTGTGACGAGTTCTGTAGTATCGATGAAATAAAGTATCAGGATGCAGCTCATCGCGTCCTGGGGATCACGCCTTGCTATGCTGATAAGCACATTGTAGTGCCGTCCGTCCAGGTTTATCTGCCTTGATATCGGCATATATTTCCGTTCCGTATTGTCGAGCGGCAGTTCACTGCGGAGTTCCTTCACCACGGTTTTGACAGCATTCTCGAAAATCTCCGTATTATCGGAAATATCCCTGAAGGAAGAGTTATACCATATTATCGCTCCGTCAGGTTCCGCAATGACAAGCGGCATTGGGAAGTTGAGCAGTGTATCCTTTGTCGCCGTGTCGATATTGAGGTTCAGGTTCTCGATGAAATCGGATATTTCGGCTTTCCGTCTGTAGCTGGTCCTGATATTGTGCCATGCAAGGTAAGCAAAGAGTATGAAGCATGGTATTGCAACCATCCAGTCCAGTACTGCAATTATTGCAGTCAACAGCAGTATTACCCATATGTGGATGCTTACCTGCGGTATCATTCTGCTCAGTATTTTTTTGCTGTCCATATCCTTGAAAAGGGTGTCCCCTATTTCTCCTTTCTCCTGCTGCTGCCCAGATGCTTCGAAAGCTCGGACAGGTCGCCGTAATACTTTTCCACGTCATTGTTCTCCACAAGTCCAAGTCTGACCTTGTTGCGTATCTTCATTTCAACGGCATTGTAGCTGACGCCCAGCCTCTTGCCCAGCAGGTAGCTTATGAGGATGATATTCGACAGGACGTCGCCGACCGCTTCATGAAGCTCCTCCCGGGCGCCTCCCGCCAGTACCTTGAAAAGGTCAGCCACTTCGGTGAGCATTTCGCTTTTCAGGCATTCAATGATTTTTATGTTCCTGGTTATGTCGATCTCTTTTTCAGGCAATGCCATATACTCAACTCCCAACCCGGTTTGCTAATATTTTACCATATTATGGTATTTCCTGCATCAGGTTTTATCGACGGGAGAAACCGGGTAGGAGCCCAATATTTTTAAAAATGAAGTTTTCCTCTTCACCATTGTCAGGGCATCCCTGAGGTCATCATCTTCCCTGTGTCCAAGGAGATCCACAAAAAATATGTAGCTGCCAAGCCTGTTTTTGGCAGGTCTGGATTCAATACGCGTCATGTTTATGTCCCAGAGATTGAAAATCTGCAATATCCTGTAGAGGCTTCCGGGTTTGTCCTCTGTGGAGAAAACAATCGAAGTCTTGTCGTTCCCGGTCCTTTCAGCATCGCTCCTGCCAAGTACGACAAACCGGGTGAAATTACTGTCATGGTCCTGGATATCTTCTCTCAGGACATCAAGGCCATATGCCTCCGCTGCCGCCCTTGAACCTATTGCCGCCATATCTCCTGCTCCTGCTGCAACTTCTTCAGCAGCTGCGGCAGTGCTGTGGGCAACCTTCAACACCGCATCCGGCAGATTTTCCGACAAAAATCGCCTGCACTGGCCCAAAGGCTGCGGATGCGAGATGACTGTCCTGATATCCGGGATGTCAGTACCTTTTTTCACCAGCAGATGTTCCCTCACGGGAATGACCACTTCAGCCCTGATCCACAGGCCGTTTTCCTGTGTCAGCATATCCATGGTCACATTGACGGCGCCTTCGATAGAGTTCTCTATCGGCACGATGGCCTCGTCCAGCTGGCCGTCCTGCATCGCAGTGAATATATCCGGTATCGTCGGATAATCCCGGGCTGTGTATGGAGCCTGCCCTGTGTACTTTTCCATGGCCTCATGGGAGAATGTTCCCTTAGGGCCAAGGTAACCAATCCTTTTCATGCGCTGATGTTCTCCTTAATAACCGGCTGATTTGGCGTATATTATAATACAACAAAAACTCTGTTTTTCCAACCGGGTTATCGAAATGTGAAAATATGTTGGATCCTGTTTCAGTGTCCGTGCACGGGGTAAATATATATTGAAAGGCAATGAGCTTGGGGCTTTCAGATACAGCAACAGATGCAACAGGAAACACAATGATTTCCCAACCTCCAGAATCTGCTCCCCTGGAGCGGGGCAACGGCCGGATCGCCGGATAATCGCATCCGGTCGTTTGCTGTTGCCGCAAAAAACCCCTCCTGATCCGAATCAGATCCGAAGGGGTTTTTTACGCATGGATTAGTCAGCCGTGAACGGCAGCAGAGCGATGGTCCTTGCCCTCTTTATCGCAGTTGTCAACTGGCGCTGATGTTTCGCGCAATTCCCGGAGATCCTTCTCGGAAGGATCTTGCCTCTTTCGGAAATATATTTTCTCAATCTTGCGACATCTTTGTAATCTATTTCAGTTATCTTGTCAACACAGAAAGCGCAGACTTTCTTCCTGGATCTTCTCTTTATGTTGACTTTGCCTTCGCCTTTGTCGTAATCCTTGTTAGCGCTCTTGTTATCTTTCTTCGCTGACATGCCAAACGCCTCCTTTCCGTTAC
>JAKOPX010000395.1 GCA_029778665.1 Bacillota bacterium
CACTGTCGGTGGTCTGGCCGACTATCCTCCCCGGCATTTTTCTGACCAGTTTCTGATTTGCTGCCAGAAAACCAAAGTGGGGACCGCCGTAATTGAGCGGATTCCCAAGAGGCTGGCCGTCTCCCGCCGCGATATCGGCCCCGTATTCACCGGGAGGCTGCAATATCGCAAGGGATACCGGATCCACACATGCAACTGACAGTGCGCCATATTCATGGGCAAGTGCAGTCGCCGATTCCATGTCTTCAATTACGCCAAAGAAGTTGGGGCTTTGCATGATCACTGCAGCCACGCCCGTATCCCTGGCCGGGATTCCGGCTGTCTTGCCGCCTTCTCCCGACATGCCGCCGGTCGCTTTAATACCGGCTGCCGCGCCGTCCGGGCCGGACATCACAGCCCGCAGTTCATCCAGGTCGGTCGTACCGCCCGTCAGCCCGATCTCAGCAATTTCGATGCCGGCATGGACGGCGTATGTCCTGAGGACCTCCCTGTACTGCGGATGGACGCCCTGCGAGACCAGCACCTTTTCACGGCCTGTGCCTCGTACGGCCATCAGTGCCGCTTCAGCCAGCGCCGTGGCGCCGTCGTACATAGAAGCGTTGGAAACGTCCATGCCCGTAAGGCGGCATATCATCGTCTGGTACTCGAATATGGCCTGCAGCATGCCTTGGCTGATTTCAGGCTGATACGGCGTATATGATGTATAGAATTCTGAACGCGATATGACGTGCCCGACCACTGACGGAATGAAGTGGTCATAGGCGCCTGCCCCGAGAAAACACGGATGGTCTGCCGTACTGACGTTTTCCGAAGCGATGGTTCTCATGTGCGAAACCAGTTCCGGCTCAGACATCGCGGCCGGCAATTGCAGGTCCCTGTCCAGCCTGATGTCTTCCGGAATGTCGGAAAACAGTTCATTTATACTGCCGGCGCCTATTGCCGACAGCATCTTCTCCTGATCCTCCCGGGTGTTCGGGATGTACCGGTACATGTTTATCCTCCTCGCTACCCATGCTCGCTACTCTTCCTCGGAGCAGAATTCCCTGTACTCCTCCTCATCCATCAGGTCATCCAGTTCCGACAGATCATCAGGATCGATGACCGCTATGTAATTCTCGTACGGATCATCGTTGAGAAGCTCGGGCGAGTCTGCCAGCGCTTCGTTTACCTCGATGACGGTGCCCGAAACCGGCGAGTATATGTCTGAAGCGGTCTTGACGGACTCCACGACACTGATGGGATCTCCCGCCTTCACCTTTTTCCCGGTCTCCGGCAGTTCGACATATACGATATCACCCAGGGCATTCTGGGCATAATCCGA
>JAKOPX010000396.1 GCA_029778665.1 Bacillota bacterium
TCTCATCGCGGGTCGGGCTCCCGCGACCCGGTACCTTCCTCACACAGGGACACCGTCCCCAACGGAAGCATCCTTGCCTTCTATAACGGAAACGAACGCATCGGCTATTTCCCTGTGCCTGCTGAATCCCGTCAGCTTGTTGAATATTTCCTCCAGTGAGCCTTCGGCGTTTTTCTTCAGTTCATCGAAGGTGCCGTCCGCTATGATCCTGCCTTCGTTCAGAAGGATTATCCATATCCTATGATCTGCCCTTTGTATATATCCATGTCTATTCCTTTGAGCACTTCATTCTCACCGAAGCGCATCCTGAGGTTCCTAATGCATATGACCGGTTCCCCTGCAGCCCCCACAGTCATCACTCTCCAAATGCATTCTTTTAAAGGACATTATACCATACATTGCAAAATATTGCCTTTCATTTATAAAAGGCTCAAGACCGGCCGCTTGCTCTGTGCCCCGGAAAATGTTGACGAAAAGTTGAGTGAAGAGTAAATTTAAAATATATTTCATTTTATTATGAATAATCTGCAGGGGTGAGCGGGGGATGAAACGGAAAAGGGCGGTGCCGCTCCTCGTATCCTTATCTGTTTTTCTCTTTTTAACAGCCTGTACAGGGAAATCGGCGACCACTTTCAGTGACCAAAAGCCGGACATGGACCAGGACCAGCAGCAGGATTCGATCCAGGACGGGGATGCAATGCAGGTACAGCAAGAAGAGCTGGTACATGTGCAGGGGCAGGAACAGGAAGAGGAACAGGAACAGGAACATGAGAATACACAGGCAAATGAACAAGCAAATACACAGGTAGATACACAGGAGCAGATACCCGATAACGCTTACGGGATGCGGAAAGATACCGGGGAAACCATGGCAGTGACGGCGCCCAGGCTTATTGCCCATGCCGGCGGCGACATCCACGGCATCCGTATGACCAACTCCCGGCAGGCGCTGGACAGATCATATGACGAAGGTTTCCGCTTTATAGAAGTGGATATCTGCCTCACGTCTGACGGCGTGCCGGTACTGCTGCACGATTGGGGCAACGCCAACTGGTTTGCCGGGATAAAATATTCCACTGAACAGCCCGAATATGAA
>JAKOPX010000397.1 GCA_029778665.1 Bacillota bacterium
ATACTCACTCTCGGAATGGGTCTCCAGAACCTGCCCGAAGGAGCGGCAGTTTCGATACCGCTCAGGCGGGAAGGCGTTTCAAGGCTCAAGAGCTTCTGGTACGGCCAGGTTTCGGGACTGGTGGAACCCATTGCCGGTGTGATCGGCGTTCTCGCAGTAATGGCGATAAAGCCGATATTGCCGTATGCAATGGCCTTCGCAGCAGGCGCCATGATATACGTTGTGGTCGAGGAACTGCTGCCTGAAGCCCAGTCGTCGGACAGTTCCGATTATTCCACCATAGGATGCATCCTTGGCTTTGCGCTGATGATGGTACTTGACGTAATGCTGGGATGACGGCAGACCATCGGGCATGCTGCCGGCCATCAGGCGTCCTGCCGGAGTATTCCACCATCGATGCTTATCGTTACTACGTTCCACGGTATGATTTTCCCGCTTGAAAGCATGGCGTTCCTGACTGCATGGACCAGGCCCCCGCAGCACGGCACTTCCATCCTCAGCACAGTGATGCTCAGGATATTGTTGTTTGCCAGTATCGCCGCAAGCTTTTCCGAATAATCCGTGTCATCGAGTTTCGGACATCCGATGACCGTGATCCTGCCCTTCATGAAATCCTGGTGGACCGATGCGTATGCGTAAGCTGTGCAGTCCGCTGCCACCAGCAGGTGAGCGTTATGGAAATACGGAGCATTCTGGGGAACCAGCCTGATCTGGCAGGGCCACTGCCTGAGCTGTGATCCCGGTTTCGCGTCTTCGCCGGAGCACAGGCTGTTCGGGCCTTCATGCCGGCCATCATTCATCCCGGACGTATCCGGTCCGGCATCAGCGTTCCTGTTGATGAAACGCATACGCGAGCCGGGGCACCCTGATCCGGAATGGAACGCATGACCGTGTGATGACCGGTTTTCCGGATCACCCGTTTCATCTCTGACGAGGTCCTGTTCCCGGTTGCTCTGGTTGTTCAGCACCGGTGGCTTGCCCATCTCTGCAAGGCGCCTGTTTACAGCTTCTTCATCAAAATCGTCCGCTTCGCGCTCGACTATTTCTATCGCGCCTGTCGGGCACTCTGGCAGACAGTTTCCGAGACCGTCGCAGTAAACGTCGGAGACCAGCCTGGCCTTTCCGTTTTCCAGTACCAGTGCCCCTTCATGGCATGCGTTTATGCAGAGTCCGCAGCCGTTGCATTTCTCTTCATTTATCTTAACTATTTTCCTGACCATGATAACTGCTCCTTTCATGTATTTTCAGCCATGGCTCAGGCCTGCAGATAACTGACCTGCATGCCCGGCTCTTATATTGTATAACTGTAAGCAGTAGAGAATCAGTAACCGAGGTTACATTAATTTATTGTTGTGCAGCCGTATTGTATGTTATAATATTCGATGAATTTTCTGGAATAGTGTGCACATCAGACCAGTAATGGTATATGTGCGTAAACTGTACGAAAACAGAACACTACAGCTTCATTCAGGTTTATGCGGGAAGCGGATCTGTCAGGAGGTCAGAAGTGATTAAGGTAGAGCATCTTGTAAAGAAATACGACAAAGTAGTTGCGGTGAATGACATCAGTTTTACGGTGCATCCCGGAGAAGTGACCGTGCTGCTCGGTCCCAACGGAGCGGGGAAATCGACGGCCATCAAGAGCATAGCAGGCCTTCTGAATTATGAAGGCGAGATCACCATTTGCGGGATGCCGAACAAGAGCGTCGAGGCCAAAAGGGTTTTCGGATATGTACCGGAGATCCCGGCTCTTTTCGAACTGATGACGATCTGGGATCACGTGCAGTTCATAGCAAAGGCGTACAGGCTGGAAGACGGGTGGCAGCAGGAAGCGGAACAGCTGCTGAGGAGATTCGAGATATTGGACAAAAAGGATTCCCTGAGCAGGGAACTTTCGAAAGGGATGCTCCAGAAGGTCAG
>JAKOPX010000398.1 GCA_029778665.1 Bacillota bacterium
GAAGTCTGCTTCCAGAACGTATCCACATTGTTCATCACATTCTCTTCGAGAGAGGCGTCGGAAAAGTACCTGGAATACATCTCGCAGGCAATCTTAAGCTGGCTGTGGATGCCTGCCTCCAGGTTGTTGTAGTAGTTGACGCGCACGATGTTGATGATGAGAGCTTCCATCACAAGGACTGTCAGCAATATTATCAATATGAAGCCAAAGGTCATTCTGCTCCTGATACCAAGACTCATCATGGATTCTCCCCGGAACCTGTCATCTGTCGCACCATCTGTAGCCGTATCCCCATACGGTCTCGATATATTTGGGCTTTGACGGGTTGTCCTCGATTTTCTCCCTGATCCTTCTTATATAGACATCCAGCGTTTTCAGATCGCCGAAATAGTTCTTCCCCCAAACCGCGCTGAAAAGCTCATTTCGGCTCAATGCCCTTCCGACATTCGACATGAACATTTTCAAGACGGCAAATTCGGTCGGCGTAAGTTCTATTTCCACATTATCCTTGTAAAATTTCTGCGATTTCAGATCCATTACCAGGTTTTTATAGACGAGCGGCTCATCATCCGGTGCCTTCATGCGCTCTATCCTTCTCAGCACGCTGTTTATCCTTGCTGTCAGTTCCCTCGGGTTGAACGGTTTGACCATATAGTCATCAGCGCCTATTTCAAGGCCAGTGATCCTGTCAATATCCTGACCGCGCGCAGTCAGCATGATAATGATGAGTTCCGGCATCTCGTCACGAAGCTTTTTGCACACCTCGAACCCGTCGATGCCGGGCAGCATCACATCCAGCACCATGACCTCCGGTCTGCATGCCCTTGCCATTTCCAGGGCTTTTTCGCCGGTCTCGGCTTCAAGTACAGCAAAACCGCTCCTTTCCAGGTTGATGGCTATGAATTTTCTGATCGATGCTTCATCTTCGACTACCAGTACCTTGGTTTTTGCCTCGCTCATCATAATGACCCCATTTACATGATGACAGATAAAATGAACTGATACCCTAATTCTACAATATTTTCTCCTGTTGTTCCATGGGATCCCTGAAAATTCGATTTCATGCAGGTTTTGCGGAATATCAGCCGGATACCTGTTATCCGGGCACTACTTGCATCAGCTCAGGAAATCATTTTGGATGCGCCGGCCTGCTGCCGCAGGACCTCCACGGCTGTCCGGTATATGCAGGCGAACAGATCGCTGTCAACGGCATCTGATGTCAACATTTCAAATACCCTGACAAAGACATCCTGCGCAAGCTGGCAGGCTTCGGACTCATTCGCGCAGTTGAGAAGCAGGTAATTGTAGACAATACGCTGATGTGGAGCCGTCAGCTCTTCAAAGGCTTTGACACTGCCTTTTCTGGCCATTTTCAGGAGTTGTCCTTCGTGCTTGTTCATGATCCCGCATCCTCCATAATAATCATACGATTTTATCGAAAACAATAATTTAACAATTGGTTAAAATTTTCATTTATTACAAAACGAATAATGTGTCAAATTTTTGCTTAATTGCGCAGCCACGTTGTGCTATTATAGGTATTAATGCAAAAAGCAATGTATCATTCGACGCTGGGAGGGATAAAATTGTCAGAAAAAATAAGTGAAATAGCAGATCGTATCAGGGAACTCAGGGAAGTCTCCGGGATCTCGGCCGGGTCTCTGGCTGAAAAGCTCAATATTCCGGCAGATTTGTACATGCGGTATGAAAACGCCGAGGAAAGCGTGCCCATATCGACGTTGTACCAGATAGCAGGCATCCTCAGGGTGGACATGACGGAACTGATGACAGGAAACACTCCCCGGCTGCATAGCTACTGCCATGTTAAAAACGGGGAAGCTCCGTACATCGAGCGCTACAAAGGCTACAAATTCCAGAGCCTCGCTTTCAGTTTCATGAACAGGAAGATCGAACCTCTTCTCGTGACGATAGACCCGGAGGAAAACAACAAAAACATGTCACTGGTTACCCACCCCGGGCAGGAATTCAACTTTGCTCTCGAAGGCCGGATAAAGGTAATACTCGGAGGCAAGGAGATAATACTCGAGCCCGGCGACTCACTGTATTTCGATCCTTCCATCCCTCACGGCCAGACCGCGGCGGATGACAAGCCGTGCAAATTCCTGACAGTTATTTTCAACGATAAACTGTAACCGAGACATGAATATATGGAAAAGGAGTTAATGCACAAATGCTTGAGAGATTTCTACCCCGGCAGAATTTTGATTCATATGAAGATTTCAAGGAAAATTACAGGGTGATCCTTCCGGATAACTTCAACTTCGCCTATGATGTTGTCGACGAATGGGCCCGTCAGTCCTCGAATGCGCGGTCACGGCAGCGCCTGATCCCATAAGGGGGCAGGTAGTAAAAGCGACCATCGTGCTTGCAAAAGGTTGGGAGCCCAGTGAAGGCCTCATAAAGGAGCTGCAGGAACATGTCAAAACAGTGACCGCTCCGTATAAATACCCCAGGATCATCGAATTTGTGGACGAGCTTCCCAAAACGATAAGCGGCAAAATAAAAAGGAAGGAAATCAGGCAGCAGGATATGGAAAAGTACTGATACAAAAAAGGGGGTCTGAAATCCCCCTTTTTTGTATCCTTTTTTCCCGTATTGCTTTTCCACTTTTACGTTCAGCGCTCTTTTCACTTTCCCGTCCGGCCGTAATACATGCGCTTTCGCTCCGGTTATTCCGTCTTGATCGCTTCCAGTGCGCTCAGCTTCATTGCGCGCCTTGCCGGCATGAAACCTGATATGATGCCGACCATCGTGGCAAAGACCAGCGCTGCCAGTGCAAGCCACGGCGGTATCAGAGAAACGATGTTGTCTGAAGGATCGCCGTAATAGTACCC
>JAKOPX010000399.1 GCA_029778665.1 Bacillota bacterium
AGTATTGATTATAGGCGGTCTCGGACTGATTTTTGGGATAGGATTGTCCTACGCATCCAAAGTATTTGCGGTAAAAGTGGATGAAAGGGTTGAAATGGTAAGGGAAGTGCTTCCCGGAGCCAACTGCGGCGCATGCGGGTATTCGGGATGCGATGGTTATGCCAGCGCGGTGGTGGCCGGCGAAGCCGATACCAACTGCTGCCCGGTGGGCGGAAATGAAGTCGAGAAAAAGATCGCAGCTATTATGGGCGTAGAGCCCGAGGGTGTGAAGAGGACCGCTGCCAGGGTACTGTGCAACGGGCGCCAGAGCGTAAGCAAGGAGAAATATGAGTACCAGGGAATCGACAGCTGTGCAGCCGCAGCGCTGGTCTACGGAGGGCACAAGGCCTGTGTTTATGGATGCCTTGGACACGGTGACTGTGTGAGGGCATGCCCATTTGATGCCATCATTATGGTCGGCGGGATCGCCAGGGTCATCGAGGACCGCTGCAAAGCATGCGGCAAATGTGTGGCAGCCTGTCCGAAGAACCTGATAGAAATAATAGACAAGACAAAGAAGTATTCTGTAATGTGCAGGTCCAGGGACAAGGGCGCACTGACCAGGAGCAACTGCCAGGTCGGATGTATCGGGTGCAGGCGCTGTGTCAAGGCATGCCCGCAGCAGGCGATATATATGGAGCATGAAACGCTTGCCAGGATCGATTACGATAAGTGCGACAACTGCGCTGAATGCACCAAGGTCTGCCCGACTATGGCCATCAGGGTCATGGACTTCGGCGACTGAAGCAGGATGTTGACATAAATGATCCGCTGATCCTGCATCGCATTGTTGGTCATTATTTTGCGCGAAGTATTGCACAAATGCTGATTTGTCAGATATAATATTCGCATGCAATTTGCTATGTGGCGCAAGTGACTGAAAATACGGCTAAAGCAGATAAATGCCTTTGATCCGGCACGCAGCCGGTTCAGGCTTTTGCATGATGTTCGCGGCAAAGACTTTGAAAACTTAATAAAAGACAGTTCGAAACCATCCTGTCTATAAACAAAACTACGGAACTCAGAGCCGGCAATCGGCCGGCATGAGATAAATGTTGGGGACGGGTGCGTCCCTTTTTTTATTGCCCGCGAGGGAGTCCTTCGGCTATCTGGCATGGAGGATCTGAATTCAGAAAGAATCGGAGGGAATCATAAACTTATGAGCAGGAAAACATGGAACACAACGAGCTATATCAGATACCTTGCAGAAGCAGCAGTAACAGCCGCACTGTATTCAGTACTGACGATACTGATCCCCGGCAGCTCCGGCCAGGTCCAGGTGAGGTTATCCGAAGCGCTGACAGTGCTTCCTTTCTTTACGCCTGCTGCGATACCCGGCCTTTTTGCCGGCTGTCTGATATCCAATATGGTGACCACATCGGCAGGTATCTACGATGTGATATTCGGCAGCCTTGCGACGCTGACAGCAGCGTTCCTGACGAGCAGGATGCCTTCGAAATACCTTGCTCCGCTGCCTCCTGTCGTGATCAATGCCGTAGTCGTTGCAACAGTGCTCAATGTCACGATCAAAGCGCCCCTGCTCATCACGATGGGCTTTGTGGGCCTGGGTGAAATGATTGCCTGTTACGGGCTCGGATATCCGCTTATCCTTTTTCTTGAGAAGAGGGCAGGAAAGATATTTGACAGATGAAGCAACGGTATACCTCGGACATGCTTATACCGGCCCATAACTTTTGCTTGACACACCGGCAGCCATATACTATCATATACCTGTAACTTAATAAAAAATCTGGGGAGCTGGAGGAAATCCGGCTGAGAGGGAGCTGTACCGTTCCGACCCATTAAACCTGAGACGGATAATGCCGGCGGAGGGAGTATATCGAAGTCTTGAGTTTTGACTGATGAATGTTTACCCTCTGTCTGTTTCAGGCAGAGGGTTTTGTTATGGTGTATAAACGCCGCACTGTACAGGCCGGCGGGCAGTCAGGATCCGGATCCTCTTTCTGCATGATATCTGATAAAGACAGCAGGTTCAGACAGCATATGCTGACGACCGGTTCAGATCTATCAGCCTGTCTCAGCCAGGAAGATCACGTATGCAGGTTGTGCGCAGACCGGCATGCGTAGAGTTTTTTCCGATCCCCGGATCACGATCCAGGAAAATGCATATTGGGAGGTCAATGTGATGAGGCGAAATACGTGGATGTTGGTGGAAGCAGGCATGATGATCGCTTTGTCGGTCATTCTCAGCGAATTTGTCAAGTTGTTCAAAATGCCAATGGGAGGATCAGTTACATTGGGCGGGATGGTACCGCTGTTCGTGTTTGCCTTCAGATGGGGCGGAAAACAGGGTATGGTCGCAGGAGCGGTCTACGGGCTGCTGGATCTTGTAATTGGATTTTATTCGGCGCACCCTTTGTCACTCATACTTGATTACCCGCTTGCCTTTGCGATGACAGGACTTGCCGGGTTTTTCAAAAGGACTACTGCAGGCTATATCGGCGGCATATTTACCGGCGTTTTTGCCCGGTTCATCTGCCACGTCGCTTCAGGCGTCATATTCTATGCCAGCTATGCGCCGGAAGGGCAGTCACCGCTTATATATTCGATACTGTACAACGGTTCTTTCCTCGGACCGGAACTGGTCATCACTGTCCTTATCGCACTGGTAATACTTAAAGTCGTACGTCTGCCCGAACCCAAAGAGGCCTGAAGAATATGGACAAATAAGAAAACCACCTGCCGAAGGATCTTCAGCAGGTGGTTTTTTGGTGGTCGCTACTGGAATCGAACCAGTGACCCCCACGATGTCAACGTGGTACTCTAACCAGCTGAGCTAAGCGACCGTAC
>JAKOPX010000400.1 GCA_029778665.1 Bacillota bacterium
GAAGCGGGACTGCAAAAAAATCATCGGCATCTGATCTTGCCAATCAGAAGGTACTGGGTATAATCGAGATCCCGAAAATAAAGGTGAAGGATCCCATTGTAGAAGGCGTCGAAAAATCAAACCTCAAGGCCGGTATCGGGCATGTGCCCGGGACCCCTTTACCCGGACAGCCAGGCAACTGCGCCCTGGCAGGGCACAGGAGCTATGCGTTGAAGAAGTTCTTCAGAAGGTTGGATGAACTGGAAAACGGCGATGAAGTGATCATAATGACGAAAACCGAGACGCTGAAGTATACGGTAACAGGGCAGGTCGTTGTGGAACCCGATGACATGTCGGTCCTCCAGGGCAGCCAGGATCAGAATATCGTTACACTGATAACATGTACGCCGAGATACATCCATTCCCACAGGCTGGTCGTTACGGCCGAGTTAGTGGAGCGTGAACTGAGGGAGCCGTAAATGCTTATAACATTCATATAGCAACAGAGTAAAAAGAAATTTTCAGAAAATCATTATGATTATCAATATAATTTTAGGTAGTTTTGCTGATTTAGATTATTGAGTAAATGTCCGTAACTTCATCCAAATAACAAGATATAGGATCCATATTTTATATAAAGCTATCTTAGATATAGCTTTAATGTTGTGTAGGGAATGCGATAATTAAAGGAAATCAAATTCTTGACGACATTGTTTTGCTTTTATATTATAATAAAATTTAACGAATAACAAAATATTTTTTTTGCTACTAATAGGAATAACAATATAATTATATGCTGGTGAGCACAGTAAAAGTCTGTACTATACAACAGAGAATAGAGGATGGACAACATGAAAAAACTGGGACTGAATGAAATAAGGGAGAAGTATTTAAGTTTCTTTGAGAGCAAGGGCCATTTGCGCCTGCCCAGCTTTTCGCTGGTACCGAAGAACGACCCGAGCGTTTTGCTCATAAATGCGGGAATGACGCCGTTAAAGCCATATTTCATCGGTGCGGAGAAGCCACCGCGCACAAGGGTGACGACGTGCCAGAAGTGCATCAGGACGCCGGATATAGAGAATGTAGGAAAGACCGCCAGGCATGGCACATTCTTTGAGATGCTTGGCAATTTCTCATTCGGCGACTATTTCAAAAGAGAAGCGATCACGTGGGCCTGGGAGTTTGTAACTAAAGTTATGGAAATGCCTGAGGACAGGCTCTATGTTTCGATATACGAAGATGATGATGAAGCGTTCGAGATTTGGAACAAGGAAATAGGTCTCGCTCCGGAACGCATCTTCAGGATGGGGAAAAAGGACAACTTCTGGGAGCACGGCACAGGTCCCTGCGGGCCATGCTCGGAAATCTATTTCGACAGGGGGCCGGAGAGGGGCTGCGGAAAGCCGGACTGCACGGTAGGATGCGACTGCGACAGGTACATAGAGTTCTGGAACCTCGTATTTACGCAGTTCGATAAACAGGAAGACGGCACTTATACAAAGCTGGAGAAGAAGAACATCGATACCGGGATGGGACTGGAGCGGCTTGCGGTCATCATGCAGGATGTCGACAGCCTTTTTGAGGTTGATACTATAAGGCGCATCCTGGAGTATGTATGTGAAAAAGCAGGCGTCATTTACGGCCAGGGTGAAGAAGATGTATCCATCAGGGTCATAACCGACCATATAAGGAGCACCACGATGATGGTCGCAGACGGGATACTTCCTTCCAATGAAGGACGCGGATATGTCCTCAGGAGGCTACTCAGGAGGGCCGCAAGGCATGGCAGACTGCTCGGCATCGAAGGGCCGTTCCTGTATGATGTGGCGAGAGTCGTTATAAGGGAATCCTGTGAGGCATATCCTGAACTGGCTGAAAAGGAAGAATACATCTGCAAGGTTATAAAGATAGAGGAAGAGCGCTTTGCGGCTACCATCGACCAGGGCATAGCAATACTCAATGCCATGATCGCAGAGCTGAAGATGGAAAACAGGACCGTACTGCCGGGAAGCATGGCCTTCAAGCTGCATGATACTTACGGCTTCCCGCTGGACCTGACAAGGGAGATCGCAGAGGAAGCCGGCCTTACAGTCGACGAGCAGGGATTCATGGCTGAGATGGCGGAGCAGAAAAACAAGGCGCGTATGGCAATCAAGAGCAAGGAGATATCTGCATGGGGCCGCGATATTGCGGCAGGGATTGACAAGGATCTCAGGACCGAGTTCGTCGGATATGAGAGCTATTCGTCCGAAAGCAAAATACTGTATATCATCCTTAACGACGAGCAGGCGGACAGTGCGCAGCAGGACGATGAAGTCACGATCATACTGGACAGGACGCCGTTCTATGCTGAAAGCGGCGGCCAGGTGGCAGATACCGGCATGATAACCGGAAGAGACGGAAAGGTCAGGATCACCGGCTGCGTCAAGACCGGCGAAGGTTTGTATCTCCATACCGGCGTTGTTGAGGAAGGCATAATAGAGAAAGGTTCTGCAGTGACTGCGGCGATAGATATTGA
>JAKOPX010000401.1 GCA_029778665.1 Bacillota bacterium
GCACAGAGGCATTAAGGCCACTTATGAGCCCCGATGCAGCGATCTTTACCAGCATTGACGACCATGAACAGGCCAATCTTCGCAAGCTGTATGAGCGTGTTTTGGGCAGTGAAAACTTCGTAGCGAACATTATTTGGCAGAAAAAATATTCCCCTCAAAACGATGCTCGTTGGTTATCAGATAATCATGATTTTGTTCTCTGTTTTGCCAACTATAAGGAAACCTGGAAACCTGGACTGCTGCCAAGGACGGAACAACAGGATGCTAGGTATCAAAATCCAGACAATGATCCCAGAGGGCCGTGGAAACCGAGCGGTCTTGACGTAAAAACTTACTCCGCAGAGTACGATTACGAAATCGTTACGCCTTCAGGCAGGGTTGTTCGTCCGCCAAAAGGATCATGTTGGCGGGTTTCTATAGAACGCTTTCAGGAATTGGTTGCGGATAATCGAATCTGGTTTGGGCCGAACGGAGATAACGTGCCTGCCATAAAGCGCTTTCTTTCTGAGGTCAAGCAAGGCATCACTCCTCTTACGTTGTGGACATATAAGGAGGTTGGTCATAACCAGGAAGGTGCACAGGAATTGAAAAACATGATGCAAACAGGAGATGTATATTTCACTTCTCCAAAGCCAACCCGCCTTCTGCAGCGCATCATTACGATTGGGGCAGATAAACAAAGTATTGTCCTCGACTTCTTCGCCGGATCCGGCACCACCGGCCACGCCGTCATTAACCTCAATCGCGAGGACGGCGGGCGGCGGATGTTCATCCTGGTGGAGATGGCGGATTACTTTGATACCGTTCTACTGCCGCGTTTGAAGAAAGTCACCTTCTCGCCGGAATGGAAGGACGGCAAGCCCAAACGCGTGGCCACGGCAGAAGAAGCCGAACGGGGTCCGCGTATCATCAAGGTAATACGCCAGGAATCTTACGAAGACGCCCTCAACAAACTATCCTTCGACGAAAGCGGTGGGCAGGTAGCAATGCAGTTCGAGGACTACTTGCTCAAGTACATGCTTCGGTGGGAGACGCGTAAAAGCGAAACC
>JAKOPX010000402.1 GCA_029778665.1 Bacillota bacterium
CCGTCGTATATAACAAAACCGGGCAAACTTTCGTCAAAATAAACAGAACCCACATCGTCTATTAATACTGCGTTAAAAGAAAGAATTATTTTAGCCGTGGGATCTCCCATTACGGTAAAGGCGTTCTTCCTGCCGGTCATTACAAGGTCATAGATAAGATCGTCTGTTTGTTTGTAAACATGGAAATAATCAAGAAAAACCGACCTGTCTTCGTTCCACGCCGCAAGGACTTTGTTATATCCTTCCTGAGACAGAGACCTTAAATCCGAAGCTGAAACGGAAATTTCAATTTTAAGCGGAACGTATTTACCACTTCCGTCGTAATTTCCAACGAAAGAACCTGCACTTACCGCGCCAATAACCCCGTCTTTGCCCGGCCAGTCGGGAAGGCCCGTAAATTCAAAGGCAGCGTCCGCTTCCTGCAGTCCCAAAATTGGCTCGTATCCGAGATCCGTCCTTTTCACGTTAAGATTTGGGGCAGAAAGCACGGGATATTCGCCTACAGGTTCTTCCGGAACATCGGGCCTTTCAACGATCCCCACATATGAACCGACAGATAAAACCCCGTCTTTACTGCCGTCGGATATATGCAGATAACCTTCTTCAAGAGAAACCCCGAAGGGAACTTCATCCGACAGGACAACGGGAACTTTAAGGGAAAACCCGGTCTGAAGCGACCCCGAGACGGACAACAAATCCGTCCTTCCGTTAATCTGAAGATAATCATATACGTCAAAACCTATATCTCCTACATATAATACGGGTCGTATATAATCAAAGATATAGTATATGCCTTCCTGTATAAGAGAAGGATCTATGTCAGGGACGTCCGATCCGAAAAAGGAAAATTCGTATATTCCATAGACCGAAGTCCCAGCAGTTACATTTCCCGTAAATTTGACTGCAGACACCTGACTCGTCATGCCGTCAAGAAGCGGCAGCGTAGCGGGTGAGAAACTTCCGGATATGCTCTCGGCCTGATCTTCGAGCGTTTCAAGATTCATGACTTTATAGGACCCGCGATCATGGTAAAACAGGGTTTCCTGCATTTCTTCAGGAGTTGTTCCTGCAACAACTTCCACGCTTGCCGACAAAACGCCGTCCGTCGTCCCGTCGAACACGTAGACGGTCTCGCCCGAGACGAACATGTCCGTGGCAAAAGGAGCGTTCACGAGCACAAACTCCGCAGTGAGATATCTCGTTCCGTCGGGAAGAAGTATCTCGCCGGTTTCAACCGGATGTCCGTTGACGGCAAGCGTGCCCGTATTTTCCGAATGGACTGCAACGGAGACCAACGTAGCGTTC
>JAKOPX010000058.1 GCA_029778665.1 Bacillota bacterium
GGTATCATCACCAGCGTCATCGCCAGGGTCCCTGCCACAAGGGCTGTGATGGCACCGGCCAGGTTGCGGCGTATCCTGTATATCGCGCTGGCGGTGACGACAAGCGATCCCGTGGCTATGACATGCATGAGCAGGCCGACCCATCCGTCTGTGCTAAAGGCAAACGCCTGTATGGCGGAAACTATGACCGTTATTATTATCCCGGCCAGCGGGCCAAGCAAAAATCCGCCTATCAGCACCGGCACATCGGCAGGCTCATAGATCAGGTAAGGCGCCGCCGGTATGATCGGGAACCTTATAAGCAGCATAAGTACTATGGAAAGCGCCGAAAGCACGGCAATCATCGTCATTTTTCTTATGACCGCATTCGTTTTCCTCACACTCACTTCGATTCTCCCGTTTGCTTCCATGATTGATGACCTCCTTATTATTATGTCTGAACTGTCGCCGGTCCACGCCTCCTGTGCAGGGCGGGACGAGCTGGCAACCCCCGTTATAGCGCGCACTATACGGAAAAAGAAAGTCCCTGGAATATAATCCCAGGGACGTATGATCAAACACTTAATCTTCTCCCATCCAGACTATACTGTCGGCTCCGGGATCTCACCGGAATCAGCTTGCGCTCGCGGGCTAACGGCACCTGGCCGCATCACCGCCGGTCGGGAATTTCACCCTGCCCTGAAGATTATATTCACTATTCAGTTCAGAACTATATTACCACCGCAGCATTGTCCAAGTCAAGACAAAGCAGAGATATTTTCGGCTGGAAACAACCTGCCGCAGATACACACATACAGCAGAAACACATGCTATAGCGAGATTGCAGGCTGACGGATGCTGAAGCTCAGTTCGTCAACGACGGGAACTTTGACATGCGGGAAGCCGATAGTTTCAAATATGTGCAGACCAGCCGTTACGGCAAGGTACGCCGCGATCCCGGAGATGCTGCGTTCGATATGCGGACAGGCAATCCCCTGATGACTGCAGGACCCGCACGAACAGGCAGGAGCCAAACTCTTAAAACTGGCCCAGGAGCCTTCTTATGGCACCGAATGCCTCGACCCGGATATCGGAGTAATTTCCGAGTCCTGCATATCTGAAAGTGTAGACCGAATCTTCTCCGTTGATGAGGAGCAGGAATCCTGCCATGTTCTCGCCTGAAGCCGTTTTTATGATCCCTGTGAACAACTTGTGCTCTGTTTCACTCCTGAACGCGCCGCTGTCTGATTCTATCAGCCCATCGCCGGATGAAAACCCGGCCGCCTTCTGATCAAATGTGCCTGCTCCTTCTTTCTTCAGCGACAAAAACCTGTCCTGCGTCTCTATGCTGAATTCATCATCGGTATCGACCGGCGGGTATTCGCTGGACATAAACAGGTCACTGTTATGGCTGGTTTTGGGCAGGACCAGGTCAAATCCAATCCTCGTTTCGAGAGTAACCAGTTCGAACTCTCCGTAC
>JAKOPX010000403.1 GCA_029778665.1 Bacillota bacterium
CCAAGCAATCGCGGCATGGAGTGTAGATACATGGATGCTTGCTAAGGCTCAGTCTCGAAACATATCCGGCAGGATGTTCCAGATATACTGATTGACCCAGCCCCACCAGTGAGTGCCGCCTTTGGCCACCATGAAATAGAAGTTGCCCTGCGAGACATCTCCTGAATAGATGAAGGTGTCTTTCAGCTGTTTCATGGCGTTAATCTGCGGCAGCATGTTGCCGTAAGCTATATCCTGATCACCTGTGGCACACAGCAGATAATAGTCGGTTGGCTCGTAACCGCCCGCCCTGACCACATTTTGCAAGTATTCCGCGGTCAACCTGGCTCTATTGGCGCCGGCTGAAGCGGGGATTATCCAACAGTCGCCGCTTAACGGCATGAAGTACTTGACATAATCAAGGGCGAAGATGAACGTGTACCATGTGGAAAGCCCTCCCATGGAGAACCCGCCGAACGCTCTGTGGTTCCTGGTATCCTTCATATCCTCCCGGTCGCCGTTAGTCAGATGGGTCCGGTACTTGGTCTCCACCAAGGGAATGACAACGTCAACCAATTCTTTATGGAAATCACCGGCGTCGTTCACTCCACCATAGAATGTAGGTGTTACAACGATCAGCGGCTCAATATCCCCGAAGGCAATCATGTTGTCGATAATCCGCTTCAGTTCAGTGTTCTGCCCTGGGCCGCCAAACAGGAGGTTCTCGTTTTCACCACCGCCGTGCATTAAGTACAAGACATTGTACTTCCTGTTGTTGCCTTCGTCATAATAGCCGTACGGCAGATAAACCAGGAGCTTCTTATTATCCTTGCCGCCGCTGCGGTTCGGTGCCTGGTAGTGAACAACCTCAATGGTACCTTGCTGACTGCTCAGCAGCTTATACTTGCTTGGAAGTGGGTAAAACACCTTTTCATTAGCAGACGGCTTCAGCTGATCCATCGCTGCCTTTAGCGCAGCAACCTGATCATCAATCTGCCGCTGGTTGTCAACATGGCCCGCTAGAAAGGCTTCAGCCGCTTTGACAGCATCTGCGACCACTTCATAATTTGCATAAATGCTGGGGTCAAGATCCTTGGCAATGTCAATCAAAGCTAACAGCTGATAGGGATCTATCCCCGCCACGGCGTCATCTGGCCTGCCG
>JAKOPX010000404.1 GCA_029778665.1 Bacillota bacterium
AGCAAATCGTTACCTGGCCAGTTCGAAGTGAGTGAAACGCCATCTGTCGTCTATATATCCCAGGGGAAAGCCGTACTGCTCAGTTCCCGCCACCGCCTGCGCTTCAGGATCGTCGCAGACTTCCGCGTTGACCCGGTACAGCTGACTCTTCCCGTATAATTTCATATGTCCCATCGCCTTCAAAAATGTCTCTGCCCCGTTACTCCGCTTTCAACTTGTCGTTCCGCAACGCCTTATAGGGTGACGCAATATAAGTTGTTATTTGATGACAATGTTGTTTATAATAAAGGCACAGTATCCAGGCAGAGCATCCGGCATATAATGCTCAGTGAAAGCTGCACGGACAGGAGGAGATATGAATTGAACATCTGGCACGACATAGCACCGGAACGTATCAGCGCTGAAGACTTTTATGCAGTGGTGGAGATCCAGAAAGGCTCAAAGACCAAGTATGAACTTGACAAAGAGACAGGAATGCTTGTCCTTGACCGCATACTGTCGACTTCCACGCACTACCCGGCAAATTACGGCTTCATCCCCCGCACATACGGAGACGACAACGATCCTCTGGACGTGCTGATCCTGTGTTCCGAGCCGATCATTCCGATGACGCTCGTCCGTTGCTATCCCATCGGGATGTT
Source organism: Bacillota bacterium (assembly GCA_029778665.1). Taxonomy (GTDB): domain Bacteria; phylum Bacillota; class Clostridia; order Acetivibrionales; family DTU013; genus DTU013. Next base: position 642 of record JAKOPX010000404.1, read on the forward strand.
CACCATGATCGATAATGGCAGAAAAGACAGCAAGATCATAGCCATCCCTTTCAAGGACCCCAGCTATAACTGCTACAGGGATGTTTCAGAACTGCCGAAGCATATCTTCCTTGAGATGACACACTTTTTCAGCGTTTATAAGGAACTGGAACATACCGAAACAGAAGTCACCGAGGTGGAAGGGCGCGAAAAAGCCATTATCGCCATACAGAGAGAAATGAACAATTATATCTCTAAATTCGGGAGCAAACCCTGAAATGCCTGGTAAAAAATCCGCCAGGGAAGGATCAGCTTCAAAGATCAACCAGGACTGGCCGAGGCTTCGACTCACCCGGGTCAGCCTCGATATAGAGCGCGTTTATCTCATTTTCACTTTCAAGCAGCACTTCCACGATTTCCGGGTCGAAATGGGTTCCCGCTTCCTGCCTGATTACTTCCAGGCTTTCTTCGTGAGTAAGGGCTTCCTTATATACCCTTTTTGACCGCAGAGCATCGTATGTATCCGCCACAGCCATTATCCTTGCCGAAAGCGGTATGTCCTCTCCCGACAATCCATCCGGGTATCCGGTACCGTCCCAGCGCTCATGGTGATGCCTTGCGATGTGCACCGCCATTTCCAGGAACTTGTACCCCGAATATCTCTGCTTCACTTCAAGCAGCGTTTCCTCACCGATGACAGTGTGTGTCTTCATTATCTCAAATTCCTCAGGCGTCAGCCTGCCGGGCTTGAGCAGGATGCTGTCAGGTATCCCTACCTTTCCGATATCGTGCAGCGGGGCCGCCTTGAAGATATATTCGATATAACTGTCATTTATGTAGTTTTTGTATTTTTCCCTGTTGCGAAGTTTGCCTGCCAGCAGCCTGCAAAGTTCTGCAACCCTCAATACGTGTTCACCCGTATTATAATCCCGCGACTCAGCCAGTTTGACCAGCGAGTATATCGTGGCCATATGTGCCTCGAAAATCTCGTGGTCCCTCTTTCTGACATTCAGCAGCTCCTGCCTGTAATGATCCGCAAAAAAACCGATCACATATGCGATTATCACATACATGACCACCCTGATGATCCAGTTGACGGGAGCCTGCATGACACCGTTCTCTACATCCAGCGGCATATAAGGCCCCAGCATCAGCCCGCTTGCTATTGCATGCACGATGCCGTGCCGTTTGCCGTTGGTGGACGCAGCTATGGTGATCGGAATATACATAAGGTTGGTATATACTTTACTGGTACCGCCTGCATAATAAACGACGAATGCTGTCGCTGCAGCCAGGATATATGAAAGCAGTAAGATTATACCGCTCCTTATACTTATCTCTTTTGAATTCAACTTTAGACTGAATTGCATTCCGGACACCTGCCAGACACTATTCATGAACTCTCAATTCCCTTCAGTATATGACGAATCATTGACCGTATTGCTGTAATTTGCAATAATTTGATCTGTCTCTTATAATTTTACCACGTTTTTCGACCGTTTAAATCATTTATTTGGGAACTGCTTTCATCACGCTGAAGGTTTGCGCCCGGAAAATCCCGATTCTATAT
>JAKOPX010000405.1 GCA_029778665.1 Bacillota bacterium
TATGTTCCATGCTATCGCGAAATCTGGCATTGAGGCTGTGACGGCGAGCATGAGCATTGAGTACATCAGTCCTGCCTTTGAAGGGCATGTTCTTGTCTGCGAAGGTGAAATCGAAAAACGCGACGGACGGAAGATCGATGTGATTGCAACACTGACCGATGCAGCCTCGGGTAAGCTTATCGCAAAAGCCAGGGGAAGATTTCTGGAAGTTGATGTGAAAAAAGTACTGAATGGACGGAACCCGGAAGCAAATTGAGCAATCAAAATTAATACAGTCTCTGAGTTCCTGAAGTATCCGGGCAGTGAAATGAAACCGGATGAGATGCACTTGGTCCGGTCGCAGCCTGGCTTGGAGCCCGGAAATAAAACAATGGACAGAGGGATCATATGAAAAAAATCATTGCAGCAGTTTGCATTTTGGCCTTAGTTCTTTCATTTGCTTCATGCGGCATCGCCAGGAAGGAAGGCGGTTCGGACAATCCTGCAGATAACAGCCTGGCGGCGGAGACCGGGGAGGATATTCCGGACACGAAGGATACGGACGGCGATGTGCCGGGTCTGCAGGCTACTGACGGCAACGACAGTGAGAAAGATGCCGGCGACACGGAAAATCCTGAAATACCGCAGGTCTACAAAGACTTCATAAAGCAGCTGTATCCCGATACAAGCGATGATGTCTGCTTTTTAGCCACTGCAGACATGAACCTGGACGGTATGAATGAAATCATCATTGCAACGGGGGCATCCGGGGAAGACCATTATACAAATTATGTGAGCCACCTGGTCATACTGGAGAACAAAAACGGCACCATCAGGCAGCTTGGCGATGATTTGTGCAACGGCGGGTATTCGGTTTACCAGGTGAAACTGGTACGGATGCAGGACGATCCGAAGAAATACCTGTACTGCGGACTGACGAACGGTGTGAGCCTCACCGGCTTTAAAATTATAGGGCTGGCAGATGACGGCACACCGTTTGAACTGTGCTGCAGCGCATCGCCTACAGGCGCAGGCGAAGACACACTGATGGATTTCGACAATGACGGGCAGTATGACGGCTATACCCAGAACAGATGGAGCTATGACGTTCTGTACTATCCCCTGGCGAGGAAATATGTCTATGAAAACAATGCTTTCAGGCTGGCTGAAACGGTTGTTATGCTTCCCGGTTATCCGGAGGATATAAAGGGTGTGATATTGCAGTATCTGTCCCTGGATGCCATCGATGTCCGCGGGTCAAAGGAAGCGTCTGAACGTTTGGCAGAACTGTGCAGCGATGAAAATGCAGGTGAGATCGACTTTGTAGGAAATGACATATACACTCCGCTCTTAAATACACTGCTGGAAATCCCCGACGGAATCGAATTCGATATCGATGAACAGGGCGATTCCGCACGGGCGGATATTTCATACCGCGATGATTCCGGCACGCAGCAGGGATACCGTTTCGAACTGGTGAAGACCGGCGGCAGGTGGACCATTACCAGGATCACTAAAACTGCCGGGCAGTGATGGATCAATACTGCGTATATGTTGCACCGGGAAAAGCAGTTGCAGCAGGCGAGGATACTGGGCAGGAATAACCTGAAATATGCAGAGGTTTGATAAAAGGATATCGCACCTGAGAGAAGCATCCGGGTGATAACTGGCCGGATACATTGGGAGGGAGTTCAAGGATGAAAAAGAGGGGCAAAATTATACTTGCGGCAGTTTTGATTATTATTGGGGTTCTGAGTTATTCCTGGTTCAATGTCCGGGGCGAGGAGATAAAAGGAGTTTCTGAAATAACGTCAGATTGCACTGTTACAATAAAGGTGGGAGATGAAGGTGAGAAAGAGTATATACTCACCGGTGCTCAGATTGAAATGCTCCGGACACTTATCCTGGAATCAACTTTTACGAGAACTCTTTCACATATTGTAACTTATCCTGCAGGAACTGAGAAGTATACTATTCTTATTGACTGGAACAATCGAAATGACTTTTTGCATATCTATTCTGCCGGCAACGAATATATTTCAATCCCGGATCAGTTTGGCGGCAAGCACCTGAAAATAAATAATCCTCAATGGGAAACTGCCTTAAAAGGAATAATTTATGAGCAAAGTTGAATTGGGACTGTATATGTTAAGGGGTTTTTATGAAAAGAAAAATATTAGTTCTGATCAGTGCTTTTGCAGCCTTTATTTTTATAATTGCAGTACTCCTGTATAACGGTATTATATGGTTCAACAACCCGTCTTCTGGGAAATATCCGGTGAGGGGCGTCGATGTGTCCCATCACCAGGGCATGATAGACTGGGAGGTACTTTCGCAGCAGGGCATTGATTTTGCGTTTATCAAGGCCACGGAAGGCAGTTCTTTCAGGGACAGCAGATTCGAATACAACTGGGAAAACGCCAGGAAGACCCACCTGAAGGTGAGGGCGTATCATTTTTACAGTTTTGAGAGTTCAGGCGTCACGCAGGCGCAAAATTTCATAAGTGTCGTGCCTGTCGAGAAAGACATGCTTCCGCCGGTGATCGATTTTGAATTTTATGGTAACGTGGAGAAAAACCCACCGGAAATGGAGAAAGCCCTTCAAATACTGGATGACATCATTTCAGCGCTGGAGGATCATTATGGCATGAGGCCGATAATTTACGCAACTCCCAGGGCATACAAACTGTACCTGGAGGGCGCATATGAAGACTACCCCATCTGGATAAGGGACGTTTTCAGGAAACCAGACTGGCTGACCAGAGGCTGGACGTTCTGGCAGTACTCGAACCGGAAGGTCCTCAAGGGATACGAAGGCAGGGAAAGATTTATAGACATGAACGTATTCAACGGTACGCAGGCTGATTTTGAGAAGTTCATCGAGGAATCCAGGCTGGACAGGCCCTGAGGCCGGATGGGTATCGCGGCGGGGATGATGACAAACGGAATTTTAAATAATCGCCCAGCAAAAGTAAAAAAGCCTTCAGTCGGACCGAAGCCCGACTGAAAGCACTATATGCCTAATCTATACGTCAGACCGGTCATTAGCTTTACCAGCCGGCCCGACCGGCGCTTTGGAGCCGTCGATCCCGACGGGGAACAGCTCCCTGACTTTTTTGGATCTGTTCAGGTAGATATACCATCCGACACTGAAAGCTACAATGAACACCAGGCTGA
>JAKOPX010000406.1 GCA_029778665.1 Bacillota bacterium
GATGAACTCGTTATTGGCCAGCGCATTCCTGAGCCCGGTCTCCATTTCCATCCTTTCGACAAGCTCATCGTTCATTTCCTTCCTGAACATCATGTGGGTGTTCTTGCCTTCCTTTTTCGCATGGTGCATGGCCACGTCGGCGCTCTTCAGCATTTCTTCTATGGAACCCGCCTGATCGGGATACACGCATATCCCGCAGCTTGCTGATATGTGGAAGGTATTCCTCATGACATTGAAAGGTTCATTGAAGATGCTCATCGCTGTCGAGATTTTTTCGTTCAGCTCATCAGCGGAACTGAATTTCTTTATAAATATGACGAACTCGTCTCCCTCGAATCTTGCGACAAGATCATTTTCAGTGAGGGCGTCCCGGAGGCGCTTCCCTATTTCGACAAGAAGCATGTCCCCTATGGTATGGCTGAAGGAATCATTTATCATTTTGAAATTGTCGATATCCAGGTACAGCAGCGCACACCTGTCCCCATCCCCGGAATCCGAAAGGACCTTTTCCATTTCGTTGAAAAGCTCCGTCCTGTTGGAAAGGCCAGTGAGCTGATCCTTGAATGCCAGCTGCCGTATCTTCTCCTCATTGGCTGCAAGTTCATCATATACGACCGTCAGTTCCTCGAAGCTGTCCTGGAGTATGTTTTCCTGCATGACCCTGTCAGTTATGTCGATGCCGATTATCTCGATGATATCAGCGCTTTCTTTCTCGGTGATGGCGCTGCAGTAGACATGGACGACTTTGCTGTCTCCCCTGCTGAGGGCAAGGTCGAAGCTGGTACTGCTGTCCTGCTCTATTGTTGCGCCTATTGTATTCTCCAGCATATGCCTGTCGGTATCGGAAATCAGCTCAAAAATGTTGCTTACCTTCTCATCGCCGAACTTGTCAAAGTACAGCAAAAGATCTTCGGCATACCTGTTCGTCATCAGGATCGTGCCGTCGGTCCTGACAGTCATGGCAATAAGGTTGGTAAAGTCGGCGATCCTGTGGGAGTTCACCTGCTGTCTCTGGAGATCCTCCTTCAGCATCGTTGAACGTGACATGATATATGCGATTATAAATGAAGCTGCAAGGATAAGCACCAGCAGGATCGCGGACACGGTATTGAGCTGCCTGAAAACATCTTCCCTGGGTGCTGCAACGGCAATGGACCATCCCGTGCTTTCTATCGTGCTGAATCCCATGTACCATTTCTCACCGTCGTAGTAGTATTCACCCGCACCCTTTTCCCCTGCGATCATCTTTTTCTCAAGCTCTACGAGCCTGCTGAGCTCAGGTCTGTTCTCAGCGATATTGTTGGCACGCCGGTATACGAGTTCCCGGTCCTTATGGGCTATTATGTCTCCTTTTTTATTCAATATGAATGTGTAACCTCTGTCGCTGAGCTTTATATTATCAGCTATATTGCTGATAACGTCCGCATCATATGTTGCATAGAGCACA
>JAKOPX010000407.1 GCA_029778665.1 Bacillota bacterium
TCAGGCTTGTCCATGCCTGATTCCATGCTGTCAACAGGATTGATACAGTAGTTCTTTACCTTTTCGAAATCGCTGTCGGATATGTTGCCCTTCAGTATTATGACCCTGGCTGTTTTGCACCGCGGTTTTTCGCCAAGCGTCAGTAACTGTATGCATTGTGAAGCCGAATCAGCCTTTTGGTCGAACTGTCCCGGAAGATACTCCACTGCAAACGCTCTCTCGTCATTGCCGACAGGCAGCGTTTCTTCATACATGGCATCAGCAAGGGATTCTGAAAATATCACTTTTACGGAATCAGCATACTCGCTGTCGGTTAAGTCTGTGATATCATACCTGTATACGACACGTACTCCTTCCAGTCCGCTTATGCCGAGAAAATCCCTGAAGTCACGATACATCCAGTAGGCTTCTGCATTATAGCCCTTTTTCTTTTCTACGAAAATCCTTCTTACCTTTCTCCTCTGCAAATTCTCATCCTGGATGGTCCTGTTCATCACAATGCACTCCTTTTTCCCAAAGAATTTATTTTGCACTGCTTCCCAGCCCTATTATATAATGATATAATTCATAATGACAATTAATATATTTAATGGATGCGATAAGGTGAGCTTATGGATGTAAATTTCGAACTTTATAAAGTATTTCATACAGTCGCTAAAACAGGCAGTTTTTCAGCTGCGGCACGTGAATTGTTTATTTCGCAGTCGGCTGTCAGCCAATCTATCAAGAACCTTGAGGAGTGCACGGGCAGCCAGTTGTTTGTCAGAGGTCCCAGACGTGTCAAACTGACGGCAGTCGGCGAAATGCTCTTCAGCCATGTCGAACAGGCCTGCAATCTTATAAATGCAGCAGAAGCCAAAATCCGCGACATGCAGTCCCTGAAACTCGGGGAAGTGAAAATAGGCGTCGGCGACACCATACTAAGGTATTTGCTGATCCCATTCCTTCAGAAATTCATCCTTGAATATCCGGATATTAAGCTGAAAATAACAAACCGCACGTCTCACGGGATAATAAACTCGATCAAGTCA
>JAKOPX010000004.1 GCA_029778665.1 Bacillota bacterium
TCCTGTCCGTCAGGCGGCGTTACGTCGCTCTCGTTCATGCCATCGGTTTCACCAACGGTGTCAGGACCTTTGCCGCTTCCATCCGTATTCGTCCCCGACGGCTTCCTGATGTTGGTGATGCTGTCAAGAGGCACATGAACTTCGTCCAGGACCGCTTTTATGCCTCCTTTGTTGTCAAATACCAGTTCGGCGATCTTTGCAGTCACAGGAACGCGTTTCCCGGTGGAGCTGTCTTTGATCACGATGTCTATGTATTCCCCGTTTTCATATGCAGTGGTCAGCTTGTTCTTCACATATTCGGGATCCGTCGTCCTGATCGAAGAATTCAGTCCGGCTATCTCGACGCTCACTCCGTCCAGAACCGCATAATCCTCATAAATGCCTTTCTGGAGCGATCTGACGACGCCGGTGACCTTGATCATGTCGCCATCAGCCGGATTATAGACAATGCCGTTGACAAGACATCCTATAAGGCTTGTGTACTGGGACAGATTGTTGTATGAAGAATATGACCCTTCAGTGACCTCGATTATGTCTTCCACCGGCACCTCCCTGCCCCGGACGACCGCGTAATATTTCCCGCCGGAATAAACGACGCTCGTCACATCTCCTTGTACTTCGGTGACCGCTCCTGTCGATGGATCGCGCACATAGGCAAGGATGCTTCTCCCTATGAGGCTGTAGGCCTTCGTCGCGGTGAAGCTCGTGTTCAGGTTCTGCATCTGTTCCAGCGCGCTGAACTGCGCCATCTGTGCGATGAATTCCTTGTCATCCGTCGGGTTGAGCGGATCCTGGTATCTCAGCGAAGTCACGAGGAGGTTGAGGAAATCGTCCTTCCCAAGCTCACCTGTATTCCTGCTGCTGATTCTTGATTCATTTTCCCTGATGATCTGTTCTATCGTTTTCTGATAGGTCACTGCATTGACGCTCATTCATTCACCTCCTATGCCGTCAGGTTTATCGTGCTGCCCTGCCACATCCATGGATCGTTGATACCGGTAGCCTCGGCCGTCCACGATACGTCTGGCATCCCTGCTGCTGCCGTCGGTGCGAAGCCTTTTGGCCGTAAACCGGGCAGTCCTCTGTTCTGCGGTCCGTTTTCCCGCGCCTGCCCGCCGTCCTGTCTGACCGACACGCTGAGATCCTGCACGACGATCCCCTGTCTTTCGAGAGACTCCCTCAGCATCTGCATGTTGGATTCCAGCAGCCTCTGCACCTGCGAATTCTCGGCCACGAATCTCGCCATGACTATGCCGTTCTCGGTGACTACCTTCAGCGATAACCTTCCAAGGCTTTCAGGCTTCAGTTCGATGACCATTTCCGATTTGTCATGTGCCAGTATTACTGATGCCTTTTCCGCCACCTGGCTGATGATCTGCCTTGCAGATATCGCCTGGTCTGCTGCTCTGCCGACCGGGATCCTCACAGCCGCATTGGTTTCGTAGCTCATCTGCTGTAACGCGATCATTCCGGAATCCGTCACATCGTCATGGATTGCCTCAGCGTCCTTTAGCATCGCGTGTTTTTCCACCGACCCGCTGTCGTCTGTTCCGTCGTTTTCAGCTTCTTCTGCCTGAACTGCTTTTGCTTTGCTGAGGACCGACACTTCTTCTTCAGATGCCTGGTCTGCTTCAGTTACAGGACCGTAGGCCGCACCGGATGCATTACTCCTGCCGAACTGAACTTTCTCGAGCATGTTCAGTATCGCATCCCTTACACCTTCATCTGCAGCGCCGCCGTCAGCATCAGGCATTGAAGCGTACTCTTCCTTTTTTCTGAGGATTTCCTCGCGAAGTTTCCGGGAAATCTCAGACGAAGATACGAGTGCATTTTTTACTGCTTCCGGGAATCCTGTGCCTTCCCGGACCATGCCGGACTGCGTGGCTCCGGCTGATTGTCCCGTATCCTTTCCTGTGGCCGTCTCTGACGCATCAGGCATTTCAAGAGCCTCCTCCATTAGTTGCATCAGGTCAGTCAGAGCCTCCTTCTGCATAGCGTCAAGACCCAGCATTTCCGATATTCCGGCTGCAATTCCGTCAAAACCTTCCCGTGCTGACAGTACCTCTTCCGGTATGCCAAGAGCAGTCAGCATCTCCTTCAGAGTCATCCTGTCAATGCCTGTAAGAAGCGCCAGCACCTCCAGCATGTCAGCAGTCACGTTACGGCCAGTTTTTTCGGTATCCTGGCTTCCATCCATGTCCGGGGCTTCTGTCTTCCTGCTGCCCTCTGCGTCATAAACGGACAGTCTTCCTGTTCTCCCGCCGCGTGAGCTTTGTGGCCTCTGCAGACGATTTTCACCGCGGATGTCCGAAGAATCGTTCCGCCTTGCCGGATTTGCCCTGTTGACATCTGACCTGTTCTGCACCCTGGATATGGTCGTTTCGAGCACTTTCCCGAATTCCGCCGTTCTTCCGGCATAGCTGCGGGACTGGCTGCTGCCGGTCCTGGATGCAGAAACATCAGTACCTCCCATGATACTGGCAGTCATTATCTCTGCAAACTGCAATTTTTCACCTCCTTTCAGCAAGCTCATATGTTATCCCCCTATGTACAGCTCATTGAGCTTTTCAGTTACCCTGGCTGCAAAATCGGGGGACATTTCCTGTATTATCCCCGCGGCCTGCTTCCTGTTCATGGCCTTGAGCGTTTCAGCTATCATATCCAGTTTAGACGTGCCCATCCGCTCGAAAATCGCCGCTGCCGAACCCGCATCCATCTCTGCATAGACCTGGGCGAACTTTTTCACATTCTCATCGGTCTGCTGTTTCAGAATGATAGATTCATATATGGCAGCAGCATTTTCCGGGTCGATGGATTCGAAATATTCGACGAAAGCTTCCCTGTCACCGTTAGCGATCGTTATATCAATCTGTTTCCTTAACTCTTCAAGTTGCTTTTCCTTCTCGGCGATAGCTGCCTCTCGCTCATTCAGTTCCTGCAGCTTTTCATCGGCTTCCCGGACAAGCCTGTCATAATCCTCCATGTAAAGGCTCAGTTCACCGACCCTTGCATTGGCCTGCTCAAGCTCCTCCTCCAGCTTATCCACCTCATCTTTGAACTCGAGATATTTCCTGCGTATTTCACTTTGGGTCATATACTTAGGATTAAGCGGATCAGGCGGTTCAGGCAGTGCCAGTTTGAGAAAGGGGATCGACTTAATTGAGGAATAATATTTCTCAGTCACACCGCCTATGTTGTTGTAGACGATAAAATAGAAAACCGCGCTGAAAGCAGCGATTATTATAATTACATCCAAAACGATCATGGATATGGTAAAGAATTTGCTTCTCTTTTTCTTTCCACCTTTATTTACAGTGCTTTCATCTGGTTTCGCCGGCATTTTCAATCTCCCGTATTGCTATCGTTGTAATTGTAGCTGACGATTTCATCATTTGTTTTCTGTTCGAGCTTTTTCTGCTCCATGAGGAATTGCTCGTACTGCCTGTCCTTCAGCTTTTCGAGTATCTTCCTGTCCTTCATGGCCTTCACAAGCTCTTCTCTAACTTTATCGACATATTGAGCGGCAATATTTACATTTTCTTTTTGAGACCTGATCCTTGAATTGAGCACGGAAAGGTATTCGTTGAATTCTATCAGTTCGTGGACCGTCGATTTCTTGGTCTTTTCATTGAATTCCCTGACGGTGTTTTCAAGCCTGTCCTCCAGCTCGGCCAGTTTTCGCTTTTCAGCTTCCAGCTTCCTCATGGCATCGGCCAGTTCGTTTTTTATGCTGTCTTCCTTCTGTTTCCTGATATTCAGTACTGACTGCATCTTGAATATGAACTTAGCCATTATACTCTCCAGAATGCTTTTTCAGATATGCAGCGGGCAGTCATCGGATGATCCCGTTCAGCATGCCGATTATCTCATCGAAATCAAAGCGTTCATCCGTAGACTGCCGGATAAAGTCAAGTATTCCGTCTATCAGGCTTATGGCATGGTCGATCCTTTCATTGCTGCCCCTAACATATGCGCCTATGTTTATCAGGTCCTCAGCATCCCTGTAAACGGCGAGTGCCTTTTTGACCTCGGCGGCAGCAATCTTGTGCTCATCCGTTATGATGTCTGACATGACGCGGCTGACGCTGGCAAGTACATCGATGGCCGGGTACTGGTTCCTGTTCGCAAGCGAACGCGAAAGCACTATATGGCCGTCAAGTATGCTCCTTGCGGTATCCGTCACAGGCTCGGTCATATCGTCCCCGTCCACCAGGACAGTATAAAGTCCGGTGATCGACCCTTTTTCCGAATTCCCTGCCCTTTCGAGCAGCCTTGGCATGACTCCGAACACAGACGGAGTATAGCCTCTGGAAACCGGAGGTTCTCCCGTGGCAAGCCCTATTTCCCGCTGGGCCATTGCAAAACGGGTCAGCGAGTCCATCATCAGCAGCACGTCCTTGCCCTGGTCCCTGAAATATTCAGCGATGGCCGTTGCAATAAAAGCCCCTTTGAGCCTGACGAGAGCAGGCTGGTCAGAAGTAGCCACTACAACGACTGAACGGGACAGGCCTTCTTCTCCAAGGTCTCTTTCTATGAATTCCCTTACCTCCCTGCCTCGTTCTCCGATCAGTGCGATCACGTTCACGTCGGCCTTTGTGTTCCTTGCTATCATGCCCATGAGCGTGCTTTTTCCAACGCCGCTTCCTGCAAAAATCCCTATGCGCTGGCCTTTCCCGACAGTCAGGAGACCATCTATCGCCTTGATGCCAAGCGGCAGGGGATCGGTTATCCTTTTTCTGTTGAGTGGATGGGGCGGATCATTGTCCACAGGATAGTATTTTTCAGGCCTTAAAGGTCCTTTGCCGTCTATCGGATGGCCAAGTCCGTCCAGAACACGGCCGGTAAGATCATTTCCGACTCCTGCCCTGAGGGTTGAATCGGAAGCTACCACAAGATTGCCCGGCCCAACTCCAGACATGTCCCCAAGTGGCATCAGCAGTACTTTGCTGTCCCTGAAGCCGACGACTTCAGTCTGTATGACCTTTCTCCCCCTTGATGCATACAGTTTGCAAAGTTTGCCTATATCGACCTCGGGACCATCTGACTCGATGGTAAGGCCGACCACTTTTGATACTCTTCCGAAATATTTGACAAAACTCGATTTGTCCAGCAGGTTATGGTATCTCTGAAGATTTATCTGCACCGCGGGAACCTCCCCGGGGCCTATCTGCCCTCATATTCCTCTTTCAGCGCCTCTTCGATCTTTTCAAGGCGCGTTTCCGCTCCTGCATCGATGCTGCCCAGCGGAGTTTCTATGATGCAGTCTCCGGGTTTCATGGCTGCATCGGGCCTGATTTCGGCCTCGTCCGCGCCTTCGGCAAGCTGTGCCAGCCTTTCAGCATTCTCATTCAGGTAATCACGGTCTTCTGGCGATACCCTGATGACAGCGCCTTTTTTCTCTGAGCATTCTGCCAGTGCGCTGCTCACAAGTTGCAGGATCACATCCCTGTTTGTCTTTAGCTCGCCTGCAACAGCCTTGCGGGCTATCTTCACAGCAAGTTCAAGTATATCTGCTTCCATCCCGGCCAGGATCTTTTCATACTCCTCGGCCGCATCCCGTTTAATTTTCTCGGCTTCATCAAGCATGGACCTGCTCTGCGCCGCCGCAGCGTCCATCCCTTCGGCATAGCCCCTCTGCCATGCCTCCTCAGCAATGGCCCTGGCTTCCTCCTCGGCTCTTGCCCTGGCCTGTTCTATAAGCCGTTCTGCTTCGGCTTCTGCTTCCGCAATTATGGCTTCAGCCTTTTTTTCAGCTTTTTTAAGCAGTTCCTCGGGGCTTGTTTCAGAAGACTCTTCTTCCGTGCTTTCCTGTATATTGCCAGCATCATCGACATACTTCATCAGGTTGTCAGGCAACCTGATCTGATAAGGCCTGCCGTAAGTGACCTGGTTATTTTTGAACACCCTGTTATACAATTATTTCATCTCCTCCGCCCCTGGAAATGATGATCTCACCTGCATCCTCGAGCTTCCTGATGATATTCACGATCTTCTGCTGGGCTTCCTCGACATCCTTGAGCCTTACTGGTCCCATGTACTCAATGTCTTCCCTGATCATTTCAGCAAGCCTCTTTGACATGTTCGAATATATGACCTTCTGCACTTCTTCCGTAGCACCCTTCAGTGCGACAGCAAGCAGATTGTTGTCCACCTCGCGCAGGAACCTCTGGATGGAACGGTTGTCCAGAGTGAGGATATCTTCGAACACGAACATCCTCTTCCTTATCTCTTCTGCCAGATCGGTATCCTCGATTTCCAATGTTTCCATTATGTACTTCTCAGTGCCCCTGTCAACGGTGTTGAGTATGTTGACGATCGCCTGTACTCCGCCTGCAGCGGTGAAGTCTTCGGTCACAAGCGATGATAGGTTCTTTTCGAGTATTCTCTCGACTTCCTTTATTATTTCGGGAGAAGTCCTGTCCATCACGGCAATGCGCCTTGCGACATCAGCCTGCTTGTCCTGGGGCAGTGACGCGAGCACAGCCGCTGCCTGCTGAGGCTTGAGATACGCCAGGATGAGCGCTATGGTCTGCGGATGCTCCTTCTGGATAAAGTTAAGCAACTGTGCAGGGTCAGCTTTCCTGACAAATTCAAACGGCCTGACCTGCAGCGATACAGTCAGCTTGTTGATTACATCGAGCGCTTTCTGTGTGCCCAGCGCTTTTTCCAGTATCTCCTTGGCATAGCTGATACCGCCTTCAGCAATATACTCCTGGGCAAGACAAATCTGGTAAAACTCCTCGAGGACCTTTTCCTTTTCCTCCGGAGTGACGGTCCTTATGTTTGCGATCTCGAGAGTCAGCTGCTCTATTTCCTCCTCCTTGAGATGCTTGAATATCTCGGCAGACCTCTCGGGTCCGAGCGAAATCAGGAGCATCGCAGCTTTCTCCCGGCCAGTTCTTTCAGTTTTCGAACCGGATACTCTGGCCATGGTGAACGACCTCACATATTTTTCTTTTGTGACTCATTTCTGTCGATCAGTCAGTCTTTTATATATATGCCGTCAGATATCCCAGTCTTCGGAAAGCCAGTTCCTCAGCAACTGTGCAACAAGGTCCGGCTTTTGTCTGACGAATTTGTCTATCTGCTTCTTGATTTCCGACCTTTCTTCCAGTTCTATCTCCGGCAGCGGTTCTTCTTCCTCAGGAACCACGAATCTTGGCCCACCTGCAGCCGGAGCCACGGCAGGTTCCATTGCCTCTTTCTTCCGCGGTATTCCGACGATAAGCATACCGATTATCAGCAGCAGCATCAGAGCAAAGAACCCATAATTGTCCACAAGCTCCCTGATCCTGTCCGCCGTGGTTTCCTCCACCGTTTCCAGCGGTGCGAGCTTGAACTTGCTGATGGATATATTGCGCGCCGGAATCCCTGTTGCAGTGCTGAGTGCAGTTCTGAGCTCGTTTATGAACTCGTCGTTCAGGCGCGATTCGTCGGTTACCTTGTGACCATACCACAGCGACAGCGCCAGGCCCGATTCTTCGGGTATCATCCTGCCGGTTGCCTTTTCATGCTCGCTCAGTACCTCATCATATCCGTAATTGATTTCTTCATGCCTGTTGGAATATTCCGAAGCCCCATCATTACCCACCTGGTATGTCGGGGCGTTGGTCCCTCCGGGATTCGTGCCGAGTCCCGGTTCGCCGCCGTTGCCGGCATTCTTGACTATCTCTTCACTGATACTGCTGCTTATTACGGCTCCGCTGTCCATTCCAGCAGGATTCGTTATCCTCTTTATCTGTGATTTTTCCTTGTCGAAATCGAGCACGACATTGGCCACTACCCTCAATGTGTCGAAATTGTCGTACTGTCCCACGCTGAAGTAATCGAGCACCTTCTGCTGCAGTTCGAGTTCCTTTTTCCTCCTGAGTTCATCCTGGCTGCTCACTGCGCCTATCGTATCGTCATCATATGTCATGTTCAGTATGTTGCTGTTGTTGTCGACCACGGTAACATCCTTCGGATCGAGGTTCTCGACGCTTCTGGACACCAGCATCACGATTCCCTGTACCTGGGCCTGCGTCAGCTTTTCTTTCGGCCTCACCATAACGTAGGCGGTAGGCCTGGGCTGTTCATTGCTTGCGTTGAGGAAAATGGACCTTTCCGGCATGGCGAGTGTCACAGCAGCTTCCTCGATATTATCGAGCATTTCCAGCTTCGATTCGAGGTCTGATATTTTCTGATGCTTCCAGATCTGCTCCCGGTCCTGCTGCGTGGTCGTCAGTCCGATGCTTGATATGGCGTCCGCGAATGTAAAGCCTTCCTTGGGGTACCCGGACTGAGCCAGCACGATCTGTGCCCTGTTGTTGTCTTTTTTGTCGATAATGATGGAAGTGCCGTCATTGCCAGCCTCGTTCCAGATGCCATTCTCATTGAGAATGTTGATCATCTCTCCGATCTGCTTCCTGTCGGAACTCGTGAACAGAACTATTCTCTGGGGCCTGGTCAGTATGATTATGGATATGGTTACAGCAACAACTACGACTGCAGAAGTTATATATAGGCGGGTCTTCTGGGATTTGTCCAGACTTCCCCAGAATTCCCTGAACTGATCAAGATACTTTCTGATGAATTCCGGCACAGTTTCACCACCCTGCAACAAAACTTATCATTTGTAAAACATCCAAATCATCATATGTTTCTCGCCTGTGTCTCCGCTTTTCGTCCTGAACACGGCTGATTCAGATCTGCATCCTCATGATCTCGGTATATGCATCCAGCAGCTTGTTTCTTATCTGTAATGTGAACTGCAGCGCGATATTCGCCTTTTCCCCGGCCAGCATGACCTGGTGTATGTTGTCGGTCCGGCCTGCAGCAAAATCATCCGCAAGCCTGTCGGCTTCAAGCAGCAGATCGTTGGTCCTGTAAAGTGCATCCTTCAGATAATCTGCAAACGGTATTGCGCCTGCAGCCCTGCTTTTACTATCTGTTTCAAATATGGAACGCGATGGTGCAAGAGAATCAACAGTACCTATCTTGAAAGCCATGTTTCCACCGTCCTCTTACCCGTATGTGGGGTCTTTTCAACCTTCCGTATTTTTATCAGTCTGTTATCTTCCGATTTCAAGCGCTTTCATAGCCATACTCTTGGTTGTGTTCATCGCTGTCACGTTGGCCTCGTATGCCCTGGTCGCCGAAATCATATTTACCATTTCCGTCACGATATCCACATTTGGCATTTCCACATACCCGTTTTCATCTGCGTCCGGATGTCCCGGATCATATACTTTCCTGAACGGGCTCGTATCTTCA
>JAKOPX010000408.1 GCA_029778665.1 Bacillota bacterium
AGAGATGCAGCATGACGCGTCACCGCGGACAGCGTCGATGATAGTGGATTACTGCGAGCCTTCTATGGACGACGTACTCAACGAACTTAAGAAGCTGTGCGCCTACGCCGGGGAGAGAAAGATGATAAATGAAGAAGATGTGGCGAAAGTCTGTACGAGATCGATAAAAAGCAGGGTTTTCGACCTTACCGATGCCCTTGCTGCAAAACAAAGCCGCACTGCGCTTTCGATCCTCAACGACATGGCGGCGCTGAAGGAGCCGATGCCCAGGATCACGTTCATGATAGCCCGGCAGTTCAGGCAGTTGATCCAGACCAAGCTGATGGTGAGCGAGGGAGCAGGCAAGAGCGAAATAGCTTCATTTTTCAAAGTACCGCCTTTCATAGCCGAAAAAATAATGAAACAGGCTGCCGGCTTTGATATGGACAGCCTCAGGAAAGCCGTCGAGACGGGGCTCGAACTGGATCTGGCGGTGAAGAACGGCAGGCTTGATGACAGGGCGGCCATTGAACTGCTGATCATGAGCCTGTCGGCCCAGTGATAAGATGCCTGTCCGGCATGCCTGATTCCGGACTTATAAAAACCCGTACTGCAAAATAAAAAAGCCCGGCCGTCTGGAATTCATCCATTCGAAGCTCGCGCTTTTTTTATTTCCATTTATGGATAAGGCAAATCCCGGATAAAGGGATCATTTGCCTGCCGTTGCAGCATTGAATGCCCTTACCAGCTGTGATTTCTTTCTCGCAGCGGTGTTCTTGTGGAGGATGTTCTTTGCTGCTGCTTTGTCTATAGCCTTGATAGTGGCCTTCAGAATTTCAGGAGCCGACTCGCTGTTCGCTGCTATGGCTTCCCTGCACTTCCTGATGGCGGTCCTGAGGGCCGATTTCCTCATATTGTTCCTGAGGGTCTTTTTCCTGATAACCAAAACTCTTTTAGCAGCAGATTTCGTGTTTGCCAAGCCTTTCACCTCCTGCGGTCCGATTTTTTTCAACATGTGATATTCTACCATGAACATTCTCAAAAAGCAAGGTAAATAAACAGCCAGTTTAATTTTTTAAATTGCAAGTTTAATTGCCTTACAAAATCTTACAGAACC
>JAKOPX010000409.1 GCA_029778665.1 Bacillota bacterium
ACCTATGTTGATGTCGCTTATCCCTGAAACCGCAACTATTTCCCCGACACCAGCCTCTTCACGTTCAACGCGCTTAAGTCCTTCAAACACGTACATCCTGCTTACCTTGGCACGGAACACGGTCCCGTCCTTTCTGCATACCGCTACCTGCTGTCCGGTACTGATCTTTCCCCTGTCGACCCTGCCGATGGCTATCCTGCCGACATAGTCATCATAATCTATGTTTGAGACAAGCAACTGCAGAGGTTTGTCCTCCTCGCCCGCAGGCGCCGGGACATGTTCCGTGATGATCCTGAACAGCGGTTCCATGTCACGCCCCTCATCGCAGGGATCGAGCACGGCATATCCTTCCCTGGCAGATGCGTAAACAACAGGGAATTCAAGCTGTTCATCGTCGGCGCCAAGTTCTATGAAAAGGTCCAGCACTTCATCCACTACTTCGGCAGGCCTTGCTTCCGGCCTGTCTATCTTATTGACGACAACAATGGGCTTTAGGTTCAACTGGAGCGCCTTCCTCAAAACGAAACGGGTCTGCGGCATGGGTCCTTCGAAAGCATCGACCAGCAGCAACACACCGTCCACCATTTTGAGCGACCTCTCGACTTCGCCCCCGAAATCTGCATGTCCGGGGGTGTCCACTATATTTATCTTAATATCCTTATATCTGACCGACGTGTTTTTGGCCAGTATGGTGATCCCGCGTTCCCTTTCCAGGTCGTTGGAGTCCATCACCCGTTCCTGTACCTGCTCGTTTTCCCTGAATATGCCGCTCTGGCGGAGCATCCCGTCAACGAGTGTCGTCTTTCCGTGATCTACATGTGCAATTATTGCTATATTTCTTATATTATTCCTGTTTTCCGTCACTTTATCCTTTCCTTTCTGTCAGCTGCCAATGAAGCTTACATCCTGGCCGAGTCTGAGCTGATTTGCCGCATCCGTCGCTATTATGGCGTTCCGCGGAAGCAGCAAAATAAATTTTAAAATATCAAAACATCCATGTCAACAAAATCAAAACTCCCGGGCCAATCAGGCAGCGGGAGCAAAATGCGGTTATACGGCTGGTCAGCAGACCGCCGTTGCATTCATTCATTGCCTGACGGTGTCCCATGCAGAAGGTCCGTATCTTTCATATTATCGATTATCTCCAGGAAAACCGAAACTATATGGGAATCGAACTGTGTGCCTGCTCCGTTCAGCAATTGCTGCTTTGCTTCTTCAACAGTCAGCCTGGATCTGTACGCCCGGTCGGACAGCATTGCATCGAAGGCATCAGCTACCGAGATTATCCTTGCAAGCAGCGTGCCTTCACTGATGAGCCTCCATGCCAGCCCGTTCGCTCTCCTGTTGAACTCGTCATATGTCAGCGATTTGTCTGCGTAATACACGGCGTTTTTGTGCGGAGTCCTCTCCGCCTGCTCTTCGAACAGCCGGATGATGGTTTTGCCTGAAGGATAATCACATGAAGTTTTGTTGAATTCATACAGTACCTTCTTTTTCTCAATTTCAGACACCATCTCCAGTTTCGCCACGCTTTTGGCCGGATCGTCCAGCCCGTGCCAGAGTATCCTTATCATGTGATCGTGCAGGAACTCGATCTCCTTTTCGGTGAAAACATCGGTAAGGTAATCATAATCCACAACGATAGAACCGTCATTCTCACGGTCATTGACATGTATGACGAGGGATTGCTTCTGGTGTCCGCAGAAATGCCACCTGCCTTCATTCTGTACGACATCCTCCTTGTTGAGCTTTCCGTTCTGATAGGAAAGAGTGATGTCATACAGGTCCGTTATTCCTTCGAACCTTTCGCGCAGATCATCGATTATCATGTTGTAGGAATATTTGTGGTGCCTGAGAGCTTTCATCCATTCCTTCGTGGCACTGTCCAGGAAGTCCGCGAAACTGAGGTCCGTATCCGCAAATATCCTCACAGGTACTGTGCTTATGAACATCCCCATTATCTTTTTATGAGCTGCATTCGACCTGTTCAGTACAGGAACTCCGATAATAATATCTTCCTTGTTCAATACCCTGTTGAGATATATGGTCAGGGCACAGAAAAACAGCATGAACACCGATGTCCGGTTTTCACTGCAGAATTCTGTTATTTTTTTGTTCAGCTTGTCGGGCAATACAAAAGACTTTCTTTTTGCTGCGGATGACGGAGTGTTAGTTTTGCGTGTCTTGAGAGCGGTTATCTCAGGATAACTGTTGAAGGTTTCCTTCCAGAACGACCTGTCCTTTTCGAATTTATCGGAATTCATGTATTTGATCTCATCTTCTATGAATATCCTGTAGGATGGCGGAGGGTCAAAACCGGCGAAGCTTCCGTCAAGCATTTCTGAGTAGATCCTGCAGATGTCGTTTGCGACATTTACTATCGACCATGCATCGCAGATAAGGTGGTGGAATTTCAGATAAACCTGCTTCCCTGTCACTGATCCTGATAATGCAGATCTCATAAAGTTCTGAATCGATAAGTCTGAAAGGTGTACGTGTCCTTTCAGTGTCCCATTTGTAAAGCGCTTCTTTTCCTGAAGACGAGAAATCGAGTATCTCTGTTTCCCTGGGCACAGACCCGGAATAATACTGCATGGGCTCTCCGTCGACTTCCCTGAAACGAAGCCGCAGGGTGTCATTGTTCTCAACATATATGGTGACGGCTCTTTTCAGAAGCGTATAGTCGATATCGCCCCTCAGCTTCAACGTACCTGCGATAACGTTTATACTGGTATCCGGGAACATCTTTTCAGTATACCAGATACCCAGCTGCGGCTGAGTAAGAGGGAAAAACCCGATATTCTCTCTCAAGGATTTCACCCCGAAATAATTAGTTTATATGCCATATTATGGCATCCATCATTAGCATTATATTGCTTTATCCGACTAATTTCAAGATGAATTGTGAAATTTGTTAAGATTTGCATAAAAATAGCATATTATTTCAGTGTAACGATGGTCACTCCGGCTTCACCTTCACCATACTGGCCAAGCCGGAAACTTTTGACATGGTGGTTCGTCCTGAGGAACTGGTGGACGCCGTTCCTGAGGGCGCCGGTGCCTTTGCCGTGGACGATCGTCACTTCGGAAAGGCCCGCGAGTGCCGCATCGTCAAGGTACTTACCCAGGATGATGAGCGCTTCTTCGACATTCATGCCCCTTATATCGGTACGGGGCGATATATTCATGGCCTTGGAAACTCCGATGGACGCGGCGCCGCTCCTCTGGATCTCGTAAGACTGTTCATCCACCAGTTTCAGATTAGAGACATGGACATTTATTTTCAATATCCCGGCCTGGACAAGAGCCTCTCCGTCCTTGTCCGGCGGCGATATGACTGTCCCTTTCTGGTTCAGGTCTATAATCAGCACAGTGTCGCCTGGCTTCAGGTTTTCAGGCGGCCTGACATAGCCCTTGCGCGGAAGGATGGTTTCCGCCAGTGATTCTTCTATCTTGCCAATACTGCTCCTGAGTTTTGCTTTTGCCTCTTCTGCCGCCCTTCTCCTCTCCTTCTCTTCCTGAAGCTTTGCTGCGTGCTTCATTTCCTCCAGGATATCCTCGGCCTCTTTCCTGGCATCGAGCAGTATCTTCCTTGCCTCTTCCCTCGCTTCCCGCAGGAATTTCTCTCTCTGCGAACTGAGCCTGTGCTTCTGCTCCTCAAGTTCCTTCTTCAGCTGCTCTATCTCAAGCCTGAGGCTTTCAGCCAGAAGCCTTTCCTGTTCGGCCTCCATCCGGTTCTTCTCAATGGTCATCAGGACATCTTCAAACTTGATCTCCTCTCCGGTAAGGAATTCCCTGGCTCTCTCAAGTATGTCCTCTGAAAGCCCGAGCCTTTTGGATATGGCAAATGCATTGCTCTTTCCCGGTACGCCGATCAGCAGCCGGTATGTAGGCCTCAGCGTTTCGACGTCGAATTCACAGCAGGCGTTTTCCACTCCCTCAGTGGTCAGGGCGTACACTTTAAGTTCGCTGTAGTGAGTCGTTGCGATAGTGACAGCACCTCTTTTATGGAGGTTTTCAAGTATGGACATGGCAAGTGCGGCGCCCTCCACCGGATCTGTCCCGGCGCCGAGTTCGTCAAAAAGCACAAGGGACATATCGCCCGCTTTTGACAATATCTCCACGATATTTTTCATGTGGGACGAGAAAGTGCTCAGGCTCTGTTCGATACTCTGCTCATCGCCTATATCCGCAAATACGCTGTCGAATATGCTCATCTCGGTGCCTTCAGCGGCCGGGACATGCAGCCCCGACTGGGTCATGAGAGTGAACAGGCCGACGGTCTTGAGGGTCACCGTTTTTCCCCCGGTATTCGGCCCGGTGATGACCAGGGTCGTGAACCCGTCCCCTATCCACAGGTCGATGGGAACGACTGTCCTGCTGTCAAGCAGGGGATGCCTGCCCTTTTTGATATTTATCCTTTTGTTCCTGTTGAGTCTAGGGCATACACAATTGAGATCGAGGCTCAGCCTTGCCTTGGCAAATGCGAAATCCAGCTGTGCGAACAGCGTTATGTTGGCTTTCAGCGGTTCGATGATGCCTGCGACTTCACCTGTAAGTTCCTGGAGTATCCTCTCTATTTCCTGCTGTTCCTTTATCCTGAGCTGCTTAATATTGTTGTTTGCTTCGACGACCGCCATAGGCTCGATGTAGACCGTGGCGCCGCTGGCTGACGAATCATGCACCAGGCCGGGGATCTCGTTCCTGTACTCGGCCTTGACAGGGATCACATACCGGTCTCCCCTGATGGTGACGATCGCTTCCTGCATGAACTTCTGGTATTTTGCGGAATGGATCATCGAGTTCAGCCTGTCCTTCAGGGACTCCTGCTCCTGCCTGATCCTTCTCCTTATGTTCGCAAGCGTGCTGCTG
>JAKOPX010000410.1 GCA_029778665.1 Bacillota bacterium
AGGGACATCCTGAAAGAAAATCCGCCGAAGTTTTCATACCTTACAAGGCTTTTCCGATACGTCTTCTCATCCGCAAAACTGATGTGCGGCATCTACCTGGGACTTGCCGTGATCTTGAGCATCCTTCAGCCAATCACCGCGTTCATATGGGGAAAGTACATCGACAATGCCAATGCCCTGGCAGAGAGCGCGGATGTGCAGACGATCCAACTTGTTTCCCTGATCGGGCTTGCAGTTTTATACTGGCTGATAAGTTTCATATGCAATTTGCTGAACCGTTACCTTTATGGCGGAGAAGACATAGAGCGGCTTTCCAGGGTCCAGGAACACCGCCTCCAGGAGAAATTCCATGCCAAAATGTTCAGGAAGATATCGAGGCTGTATCCGGATTACATGGAAGTCCCGAGGATAAACGATATCATAGAGCGGAGCTTCAACTCGATGGGCGGCGAATGGAGTTCGCTCCAGCGGGGCGTTATGATCGAGGGATATGTCATAATAGCAAAACTGGTATCTGTTGTTATGACCGCAGCATCGCTCTATATCTTCCACCCACTGCTGTGCGTGATCGTCCTCATCGCACCGGTCCCGACGCTTTACACTACTTATATCGGCAACAGGCTGAGCTTCAGGTTCGTGCGGAACAACAGCAGGATACTGCGAGAGGCCGGGTATTACCAGGGTGTACTGCTTGGTGCGGACACTGCCAAAGAAGTAAAGGTACTGAACCTGTTCGACTTTTTCTTTGCGAAGTGGCAGTCCCTCGCGGATGACTATGCGATCAGGGAAAGGAAAAACCAGATGAATGTGTTCCTTCTCGGTTCGCTGAGCGGATTCATATCAAATGCGGCAAATGTCGGCGCTAATGTCCTGGCGATCGTTCTGCTTGCACAGGGCAAAATTTCGATAGGAGCATTGGGGGCGGTCCTTTCCCTGATCAGCACATTGATGTGGAGTACATCGCAGTTGTTCGGTTCAATAGCCAACTTCGTTTCGAAGAAGCATGAAGCAGCACAGTTCTTTGAGATTATCGACCTGGATGAACAGCCTATGGACGGTACAAACTGCAAGGCTTTCGGTGGTAAAGCTGCAGATGGCAGGATTGCCTGTGGCAAGACTGCAGATAATATGTTTGCCAGCGGCGCTATCGGTAATGGCCGGGCTGCTGATTGCGGTACTGCCAGTCATAAGGTTGGAGACAGGAGGGTGACCGGCAGAAAGGTTAAAAGCAGAAAGACTGTAACCGAAGGCAAAACCAGCAAAACATCCGGGAACACGGCCGCGATCATTGACATCGAAAGCCTTGAGACCCGCAATATTTCATATCGTTACCCGTTAACGGACGAGTTCCGTATCAGAAACGTCAACTTCAAAATACGCAAAGGGGAGAAAGTCGCATTCGTCGGCGAGAACGGAGCAGGCAAAACGACATTCGTCAAGCTTCTGA
>JAKOPX010000411.1 GCA_029778665.1 Bacillota bacterium
CGAGACGGCTGAAGAACTCAGGAGAGCCGGCTGCAAAGTAGCAGTGGCAAGGGGGGATGTCAGGAATCAGGAAGATGTAAAGGCAATGGTAAACACAGCGGTAGAAACTTTCGGCAGCCTTGACATCCTTGTCAACAATGCAGGGGTGACGAAAGACAAGCCGCTGGCCATGATGACGGAAGAAGACTGGGACCTGGTACTCGATATCAATCTGAAAGGTGCATTCCTGTGTACTAAATTTGCCGTGAAGCAGATGATAAAGCAAAAATACGGCCGCATCGTCAATATCGCTTCGGTCGCGGGCAGGTACGGCAACAGGGGACAGGCCAACTATTCCGCATCAAAGGCAGGCCTGATCGGGCTTACGAAATCCACGGCCAAGGAGTTTGCTTCAAAGGGAATTACCTGCAATGCGGTGACACCCGGTCTGATACAGAGCCATATGACCGACGCGCTGCCGGAGGAAGTAAGGCAGAAGTATCTGGAGAACATACCACTCGGAAGGTTCGGGACGCCTGAAGATGTGGCGAATGTTGTGGCGTTTCTTGCTTCAGATGAAGCATCATATGTGACTGCGCAGGTAATTGATATTGACGGTGGACTTGTTATGTAATAATATCTTTATGTGTTGTGTATGAGCCGTTTCCGGCCGGGTAAAAGCCGGTCAGGGACAGCTTTTACAGCTAAATAAAACTATACCTCTTTGGGAGGAGGTGAACGTATGGTATTCGAAAAAGTAAAGAAGATAATCGTTGAGCAGTTGGGTGTCGAAGAAGATGAGGTTACGCTGGAATCATCCTTCATAGACGATCTGGGTGCCGATTCACTCGATATCGTCGAACTTATAATGGCTCTCGAAGAGGAATTCGACATTGAGATTCCGGACAGTGAGGCAGAGAAGATTTCAACAGTCGGAGACGCTGTTGAGTACATCAAGAATAACACATAAAAAAAGTCCCTCAACGGGACTTTTTTTAACGCCTGACCTGCTGCGCATGCAAATGATACTATGTCATCTTTTTTCATAGTTGAACTGAATTGGCACAAAGCTGTCAATAGGAGGAGTTAAATGAAAAGGCGAGTTGTAATAACAGGTATGGGGGTCATCCACTCGTTGGGATTCAGCCTCGATAGTTTCTGGGACTCCATACGCAATGGGAGAAATGGTATAAGCCTCATTACGAAATTTGACACTACAGACTTCGACGCAAAAGTCGCAGCCGAGATCAGGGGATTCGAGCCCACTGATTTCATCGACAAAAAAGAAGCCAGAAGGATGGACACATTTACCCAGTATGCTTTGGCGGCTGCAAAAATGGCATTTGAGATGTCGGGACTTGACATGACAAAGGAAGACAGTTTCAGGGCCGGTGCGATAGTTGCTTCCGGTATCGGCGGAATATCCACGCTGGAAGACCAGCACCAGGTGATGCTGACTAAGGGTGCAGGAAGGATAAGCCCGTTTTTCATCACATCCATGATCGCCAACATGGCAGCGGCAAGGATCGCTATAGAGTATAACCTCAGAGGATTCAACGAATGTGTCGTCACTGCATGTGCGTCCGGCAACAATGCTATAGGGGATGCATTCAAAGTCATCCAGCGCGGGGATGCCGACATAATGGTGACGGGAGGAGCAGAAGCCTCTATAACACCGCTTTCGTTTGCCGGGTTCTGCGCAAACAAGGCACTTTCCACAAATCCTGATCCAGCTACCGCCTGCAGGCCTTTTGACAAGGACCGGGACGGCTTTATAATGGGCGAAGGTGCCGGGATACTGATCCTTGAGGAATATGAGCACGCCATGAGGCGAGGTGCGGAAATACTGGGAGAAATAGTAGGATACGGCTGCACCTGCGATGCTTATCATATCACGGCTCCTGACCCGGAAGGAGAAGGCGGCATAAAATCGATGCAGCTTGCCCTGAACGATGCGGGCATCCTGCCCGGGGATATCGACTATATCAACGCTCACGGAACTTCCACGCCGATAAATGATCCCTTTGAGACAAGGGTGATCAAGAATGTGTTCGGCGAGCACGCATACAAGCTGGCGGTCAGTTCTACGAAATCGATGACGGGTCATTTGCTGGGAGCAGCAGGAGCAATCGAGGCAATAATTACGGTAATGGCGCTGAAGGATGGAATAATCCCGCCAACCATCAACCTTGTGAATCCTGATCCTGAGTGCGATCTGGACTATGTGCCCAACAATGCCAGGAAATCGGACATCAGGTACGCTTTGTCCAATGCCCTTGGCTTCGGCGGACACAACTCAGCACTGATATTCAGGAAGTTCAACGGATGAATAAGCTGCCTGCAATGTCAATAATATAAATAACCAAAAGAGTTTGCGCACATGCAGGATATGAGGTAAAATCTGTAAAGGCGGGGATGTGATTTCCTGCCTTTACGTTTTTGAAAACTGAACGAGGAGTCTTCAGATGCTTGATAAAATCTTATCCGAAAACAGGGACAAACTGAAAGAACTTGAAAAAGTGACAGGTTATACATTCAGGGACCCCGGGAACCTTGTGCTTGCCCTGACTCACAGTTCATATGCGAATGAAAAGAAATCCGCCGATCTGAAAAGCAATGAAAGGCTGGAATTCCTGGGGGACTCGGTACTTAATATAATCACGAGCGATTATATATACAGGAACTTCCCTGATCTCCCTGAAGGCGAAATGACGAGGACAAGGGCTGCCGTAGTCTGTGAAGCGTCGCTCATGAGATGTGCAGAAAAAATCCGGCTCGGGGATTACCTGTTCCTTGGAAAAGGCGAGGAGAACACGGGAGGAAGATACAGGGCATCGATATTGTCAGATGCGTTCGAGGCATTGATCGGCGCGATTTATCTGGACGGCGGCATGGAGGAAGCCCGCAGGTTTGTTCTGAAATTCATGGGGGAGATCTGTCCGGACACCGCCGGGATCGACGTATTCAAGGACTATAAAACCATGTTCCAGGAAATCATCCAGAAGCAGAGCGACCAGCGGATAACATACAGGATACTTGACGAAACCGGCCCGGACCATGACAAGACTTTCACGGCGCAGGTGCTGGTAGGAGACAAGCCGTACGGGGAAGGCACCGGGCGGAGCAAGAAGGAAGCTGAACAGAACGCGGCAAAAGACGCCATCAGCAACTTGAAGGTGGAGAAATGAGAAAGAAGCACGTGATCATACCCATTTTTGTCCCGCACAGGGGGTGTCCGAACGACTGCATATTCTGCAACCAGAAAAAGATAAGCGGACAGATTGAGGAAATGACCCCGGATAAGATCCATGAAACAGTCGATGCTCATCTCGCCACAGCAGGTGAGGATGCATTCGTTGAAATCGCATTCTACGGCGGGAGCTTCACGGCTATAGAAATGGAACAGCAGGAGGAGTTCCTGAGGCATGCCTTCAGCTACGTGAAAGCAGGAAAAGTTTCTGAAATCAGGGTATCCACGAGACCAGACCGTATCGATCGGGAAATACTTGGATTGCTTAAACTGTATGGGGTCAGGACCATCGAACTCGGAGTACAGAGCCTTGATGACGATGTGCTCAGGGCCAGCCTGAGAGGCCATGATTCGGCCGTCGTATTCAGGGCGGCAAGATTGATAAAGGATGCGGGCTTCAGGCTGGGGATACAGATCATGACAGGACTGCCCGGCGATACCAGGGAAAAATGCCTGGAAACGGCACGGAAAGTCATTTCAATGAAACCGGACCTGGTCCGGATATACCCGGTTCTCGTCATCAAGGGCACCGGACTTGAAAAACTCATGGAAAAGGGAGAATACATGCCTCAGTCGCTTGAAGAGGCAGTCGATTTGTGTGCCGAACTGCTGAGGCTGTTCGAAGATAATGGTATCAACGTGATCAGGGTGGGGCTGCAGCCAACGGAAAACATAAGGGAAGGCTCCGGTTCAGACGTGGTTGCAGGACCGGTACACCCTGCGTTCAGGCAACTGGCGCAGTCAAGGGTCTCGTTGAAAAGGATAGAAGAGATGATCGAGTCACAGAACCTTTCAGGTGCTCAGGAGCTTATCATTCGTACAGGCAATTCGAACGTTTCCGATGTGGTAGGGCAGAAAAGGTCCAATATCAGGGCATTGAAGGACAAATACGGCTTTATGGCCGTGAGGGTCGCTGCAGATCCGGAACTTTCCGGGGAAATAATTTGCCATGCCATCTCATCAACAACAACATCAACAGTGGCATCATCAACGGGAACACAACAGTAAAATCCCTGAGCAGTAGCTGGTCTTCCATATTCAATTCCTGCGCGATAGCATTAAGTGTCCACAGACTTCATTACTGATACTTGACGATGGTCAGCAAACCATTTGGGGTTGCTTCGTGAACAGCTACAGGCCGGCTCATTTGCTCCAATGAGGGCGCAGGTCACTCGCCGTCCATGGCTCGGGACCAGCGCCGGCAGCATCCATGCTGCCGGTTGTGGTTCCTGATGCCTCATTCGAGCTGCATGACCCGGCCGTAACTGTAACGCTTGCAACCCAGTAATGGTGTGACTGACCATCGTCAAGGCAACGGCCGTTGCCTTATAAGTCGTAATGCTGTCTGCAGCAAAAAATGCCGGCTATGCAGCAGCATAAGAAGCAGACCGGCTTTCCTGGCCGTCTCCGCGTGACCCGGGCAATACAATCTGAAATAATGTTGCTTAACACGCAAATTATGTTAAAATGAAAATGCACATAAGACAAGCGGAGGGATCCATTTGTACTTAAAGCGACTTGAGATGCAGGGCTTCAAATCATTCGCAGATAAGATAAGGCTGGATTTCAATTGCGGCATAACTGCAGTAGTTGGGCCGAACGGCAGCGGAAAAAGCAATATAGCGGATGCTATCAGATGGGTCCTTGGAGAACAGAGCATCAAAACACTTCGCGGAAGCAAAATGGAGGACGTGATTTTCGCAGGCACTGAGCACAGGAAACCCCTTGGTTTTGCGGAAGTCACCATCGTACTCGACAATTCAGATTCGGCACTTCCCATCGATTATGACGAAGTTGCGATAACGCGCAGAGTATACCGTTCAGGGGAAAGCGAATACCTGATCAACAAAACGAACTGCAGGCTGAAGGACATAACGGAACTGCTGCTCGATACCGGTATCGGAAAAGACGGTTATTCCGTCATCGGACAGGGAAGGATCGACGAGATCCTGAGCACACGCTCCGAAGACCGCCGGCAGATTTTTGAAGAAGCTTCCGGCATCATGAAATACAAGATAAGGAAGCAGGAGGCGGAGAAAAAGCTTGAACTTACAAGGCAAAACCTTGAGAGGATAAACGACATCATTATGGAACTGGAAGCTCAGCTGGAACCTCTCAGGGAGCAGTCTGAAAAAGCGCGCAGGTTCCTGGATCTCAGAGAGGAACTGAAAGTCCTTGAAGTCAATGTGTTTCTCGACAGCATGAAAAAATTCAAGGACAGGCTGGAGGTGCTGGAAAACCAGCTGAAGACCGTCCAGGACCAGATTAATGACGAAAATAAAAAACTTGAGGACATCACAGCCTCAAATAAGGAAAAAACGGATCTTCTCAGGACGCTGGATGAAAAACTCGAGGCAGCAAAACAGATGTACTATGAAACGGAAGGTAACCTGGAGCGCTGCAACTCGGAGATATCCCTGAACAGGGAAAAAATAGCCAATTTCATGCAGAATATCGAAAGGCTCGATAATGAGAAGGCAGAACTGAAAGAAAAGATAGAAGCGCTGGAGAAAGAGGAGGCAAGCAAGCAGAACAGGCTGCAGTACCTTGAAAGGCAGCTTGAAGAATACAGCGCGAAGCTGGCCGGATATGAGAAGCAGATGGAGGAACTTCTCAGGACGCTGGATGAGGAAGAGAGAAGGATAGAACTGCTCAAGTCCGAGATCATGGACAAAATGGACATATATTCGGACAAAAAGCTTCAGATCAGCAATCTCAGGACGCATATCGAGAATATGCAAAAGCGCCAGAGGAGTATTGATACTGAAGTTTACCAGAATATAGTTGAAAAAGACAGGGAAAAGATGAAAAAGGAGGAGCTTTCCGAAAGCATCAGGAAAGCTGAAATGCACATCAAAGAATATAAAGAAAAGATCGCCGCCCTGTCTGCAGAACGTGATGAGACTGACAGGATGCTGTCGGAACTCAGGACCAGGCATGTAAAAATCGTTTCAGACATCCAGACCAAGAGTTCAAGAGTCCGGACCCTGAGAGAAATGGAACAGAGACTGGAAGGCTACAACAGGAGCGTAAGGGAAGTGCTCCAGGCCTGCCATGCGTCTCCGGAGTTCGGCAAAGGCATACATGGAGCATTGGCCCAGCTTATTGAAGTAGACAGGAAGTATGAGACAGCCATTGAAATATCACTCGGGGGTGCGCTCCAGAACATAGTAACGCAGACAGAAGAGGATGCGAAGAAAGCGATCGAATTCCTCAAAAGGAATAAGCTTGGCAGGGCTACATTCCTGCCTGTCAGTTCTGTTGAAGGTAAGGGATTCGACAACCATACCCTGGGGCAGATAAAGCAATGTGAAGGTTTTTGCGGCATTGCTGCAGACCTGGTAAGGCATGATCCGAAGTATACCGGTATAATAAGGAACCTGCTGGGGAAAGTCGTCGTTGTCGACGGCCTGGACAACGGCATCAGGATGGCGCGAAAGTTCCGGTACTCTTTCAGGATCGTTACCCTCGAGGGCGATCTGCTCAACACGGGCGGGGCTATTTCAGGCGGAAGCATCGAAAACAGGGGCACCGGTATCCTGACAAGAAACAGGGAGATCGGTGAACTGGATGAAGAATTAAAGATACTGAAACAGCAGGAAGCCGAAGTCAGCAATGACATCCGCATGCTCACGGAAGATGTTGCCCGCATCGATTCCGAGATATCATCTTTCGAAAGTGAAATCAAGAACAACGAACTGGTTAAAATAAGGGATGAAAGCCATCTGGCGCAGACGGAAGAAAACATAAACAAACTGGCTGCGCGTATCGAAATGCTCAGGCAGGAAAAGGAACAGCTTGAGCGGCAGATAGGAGAAACAGGGATCGAACTGGCAAAATATGAGAATGAACTTCTCAAAACCGAAGAGGAGATCAATGAAGCAAAGAAAACAGTGGCCGAATTCCAGGAAAAGCACAAAGAGGACCAGGCAGCACGCGATGCCCTCCACCAGGATATAACCGACTTCAAGATATCGGTGAATTCTATACTTGAGAGCATAGCAGGCGTAAAGGAGAACACTGACAGGCTGCATACCGAAATAGAAAGCGTGGAAAGGAGCATCGCCAAAAAAGAAAGTGAACAGGACAGGTACAGGGAAGAGGTCAAAAAGCTCGAAGAACAGATAGAAGGCCTGAATGCGAGGATAAAGAAGCACATCGAGGAAAAATCGGGCAGGTCATTCGAAATCGACAGGCTTACAGAGGAAAGAAAGGTACTGGAAGAGGATATCTACGACATAGTGAACAAAATAAATGATATAAATAAGAACATACTCCTGCTGCAGGAGGAGTATTCCAGGACGGAAGTCAAAAAGACAAGGATCGAGGCTGATATGGAGGCGCTGCAGGACAGGATATGGAACGAGTATGAGCTTACATATTCCACGGCGCTTGAACTGAAAAAGGATATGGGCAGCCTGTCCGGCGCGCAAAAAAGGATCGGCGAACTCAGGAACATGATAAAGGAACTTGGGCCAATAAATGTGGCTTCTATCGACGAGTACATAAAAACCAGGGAACGTTATGAGTTCATGACCAACCAGAGGAACGACATGGAACAGGCCCGGGAGAAGCTGCTGCGTGTTATTTCAGAAATGACATCCATCATGAAGAAGCAGTTCATGGAGCAGTTCGAATTTATAAACAGGAACTTCAACGATGTTTTCAGGGAACTCTTCAACGGCGGAAGAGCCAGCCTGTCCCTTGTGGACAGTGAAAACGTGCTGGAAAGCGGGATTGAGATAGAGGCACAGCCGCCCGGTAAAAAGCTGCAGAACATGATGCTGCTTTCCGGCGGGGAGCGTGCTTTTACGGCCATCGCACTGCTTTTCGCCATCCTGAGGCTCAAGCCTACGCCGTTCTGTGTCCTCGACGAGATCGAGGCGGCCCTTGACGAAGCAAATGTATACCGCTTCGTGGAATACCTGAAGAATTACTCCTGCAATACGCAGTTCATTGTAGTCACGCACAGGAAGGGGACCATGGAAGGTTCCGACGTGCTTTACGGAGTCACGATGGAAGAGCACGGAGTTTCCAAGGTCGTTTCAATGAAAATGGGAGAGAAGGTGGGATAAGATGGGATTTTTCAGCAGGCTGAAGGACGGACTTGCAAAAACGAGGAAAAGCATTACGGAGAAAATAGACCAGGTACTGGTTTCGTTCGGGAAAGTTGACGAGGAACTGTTCGAAGAACTTGAAGAAGTGCTCGTGACAGCCGACCTCGGAGTCGACACAGCCTTGAGGATAATGGATGATACCAGGAATAAGGTAAAGGAAAGGAAGATCACGGATCCGCTCAAGATTAAGGAACTGATCAAGGAGACCCTTGTCGGGATGCTTGGAGAAGAAACGCAAAAGCTGGACATAGAGCCTTCTCCCGCCGTTATAATGGTGATTGGCGTAAACGGCGTCGGAAAGACGACTTCCATAGGCAAGATAGCCCATGCCCTGAAAAGCCAGGGCAAAAAAGTCATGCTTGCAGCTGCTGATACATTCAGGGCAGCAGCGATCGACCAGCTTGAAGTGTGGGCCAACAGGGTCGGTGTCGACATAATCAGGCACCAGGAGGGATCTGATCCGGCAGCTGTGGTTTACGACGCCATCCAGGCGGCAAAGGCAAGGAAAGTCGACGTTCTGATATGTGATACTGCCGGCCGTCTGCACACAAAGAAAAACCTGATGGAGGAACTGCGGAAGGTTTCGCGTATCATCGAAAGGGAAATGCCTGACGCAAGGCGCGAGAACCTGCTTGTCCTCGACGCTACCACCGGACAGAATGCTGTTTCACAGGCACGGACCTTCAGTGAGGTCACCGATATAACAGGCATCGTACTGACAAAACTTGACGGCACTGCAAAAGGAGGGATAGTCATTTCGATAAGATCGGAACTTGGACTGCCTGTAAAGCTTATCGGGGTGGGCGAACAGATGGACGACCTGCAGCCGTTCGATGCAAAGGAATTCGTCGAGGCACTGTTTTCATAAATCTGAGAGTCTTGCTGATGCAAACAACCGGAGCGGATTTTTCCCTATATCCTGCTGACTGTGTCACCGATACAGCCAGCAGGCATTTTATATGATCGCAGGGAGTCGATATGGGCAGCAGAATTACATCTGAATATGATTGCATGTCAGGCTTCAGCCCTTTGATAAGGGACTGGTTCCTTGAAAACATAGGAGCGCCAAGCGAACCGCAAAGGCGCGGATGGCCGGAGATAGCATACGGAAGGAATGTGCTCATATGCTCTCCGACCGGTTCGGGCAAGACCTTTGCTGCTTTTCTGAAGTGCCTTGACTGGATCATAGCTGAGAAATCAGCTATGATCAGCAAAACAGCCGATAAAGACAAGGATCCGGCAGGGAAAAATCGAACCGGGCAGGACAAAGGCATCAGGATCATATACATATCGCCCCTTAAAGCCCTGAACAACGATATCTACAGGAACCTCGAGCTTCCCCTGGACGGTCTGAAGCAAAAAGCCC
>JAKOPX010000412.1 GCA_029778665.1 Bacillota bacterium
AAGAGACTACCAACCAGAGATAGTTGCCACCGAGTGGCGCGGGTACCATCGGACTATGTTTTTTGCCGGGACCATAGATAAGGTTGTAAGGTTACCCGGCCAGGGAGATGGGTTGGTAATAGTTGACCTAAAAACTAGCAGCACCTATTTTCCTTTTCTTGTAGACATACAGTTAGCAGGATATGCCCAGATGATTGAATCGTGGCCGGGATTAAAAATTAAAAGCACATGGGGTTTACAGTTGAAGTCTGACGGAAGCTATAGCTTCCATCGGACTCAAAACTTATCCCAGGCTAAAACCTATTTCAATATGTGCTATGCGCTGCACGGAGCAGTGCAACGAGAAAAGGAGGCGTGATTTATGCAAGAAGTAAACGCGATGCCAGTACAGGCAGAACCGACCATAGAGAATGAGCAGAAGTCATCTGCAATGAAGATACTCGAGCAGGCACGGTACCTGAACATCACCAGCGCCGCTGATTATGAGGCGGCTGCCGAGTTTACAAAGCAGGTTAAAGCCCTCTCTAAGCGGATTAAAGATTACTGGGAACCCCTCAAGAAGTCGGCCCGGGCATCCTGGCAGTCATTGGTTGACCGGGAAAAGGAACTACTTAAGCCTCTGGAACAGGCCGAGAACGAGGTCAAGAAAAAGATGGCTGCCTATCAGAGGAAAGTACAGGAAGAAGAACGGGCCGCCCGGGAACTGGCTGAAAAGCTAAAGAGGGAAGAGGCCGAAAGACTCTTGGCTGAAGCGGCCAAAGCCGCTGAGGAAGGCCGGGAAATGGAGGCCGAAATTATCCTGACGCAGGCTGAAATCATCGAGACCAGTCAGACGGCAGTACAGGTTCAGGCCCCCAAAGCAACCGGTGTATCCACCCGGACCCTGTACCGAGCCAGAATTATTGACGAATCAAAGGTGCCGGTCGAAGTGGCCGGCGTGGTGATCCGTCCGGTTGACCTATCAGCCATCAACAAACTGGCCCAGGCCAGCAAGGGCAAGGTTCAGATACCAGGTATTGAGATCTATGAAGAACAGTCCGTTGCAGTGCGGGCTTAAAGGAGGTTGATGCTAATGTCAATGGCTGAACCCTATAATGCGCTCACTATCATCGACAATATACAGACCAATGCTATTGCTGAGACAATGCAAAAAATATCTTTGTTCCAGGCCGTAATCCAGAAGAACCTGAAACCTGATCATGATTATGGGGTTATCCCCGGGACGGAAAAACCAACGCTATTGAAGCCCGGTGCAGAAAAAATACTGATGCTGATGGGATTGACCAGCGAATATGAGGTAGTCGAAAAGGTTGAAGATTATGATACCGGGTTTTTCGCTTACACAGTAAGAGCGATTCTGAGCAAAAACGGCGTAAAAATCAC
>JAKOPX010000413.1 GCA_029778665.1 Bacillota bacterium
GAAAAAATCCATTCCGTAATGGGAGACATCAGGGATAGGAACGCCTTGGAAAGTGCGCTTAAGGAAGCCCGGCCGGAAATAGTTTTTCACCTGGCCGCACAGCCTATAGTAAGAGTTTCTTATGACAGACCGGTCGAAACCTATGAAACCAACGTCATGGGTACGGTGAACCTGCTTGATGCGATAAGACGCTGCCCTTCCGTCAAGGCCGTTGTAGTCGTTACATCCGACAAATGTTACGAAAATACCGAATCTTCCCGGGGTTACAGGGAAACCGACAGGCTCGGGGGATACGATCCGTATTCCAGCAGCAAAGCCTGCCAGGAACTTGTAACTTCGGCCTACATCAACTCTTTCTTTAATACTGCCGAATACAGCAGGCATGGCGTGGCTATAGCCACCGCACGTGCCGGGAACGTGATCGGCGGAGGAGACTTTGCTCAGGACAGGCTCGTGCCGGACATAATAAGAAGCATCATCAGCGGGGAACAGCTCCGCATAAGGTATCCCCGGGCTGTCAGGCCATGGCAGCATGTCATGGAACCTCTTTTCGGATACATGACCCTGGCGCAGAAGCTGTACACTGATGGACCGGCCTATTCCGGCGCCTGGAATTTCGGGCCTGACCAAGGAAGTATAAAAACTGTGGAGTGGATAGTCGGAAGGCTCCTTGATTACTTTGGAAGAGAATACGGATACGTGGCCGATACGGAAAACAACCCGCATGAAACAAACTGCCTGATGCTCGATTCTGCAAAGGCGAAGCAATTGCTCGGATTCAGACCGAGACTCGATATAGAAAAAGCGCTGGAGAAGACCGCATACTGGACGACCGCCTTCCTGGACAAGGCAGATATGATGCGGGTCACCCTTGAGCAGATCGATGAATATGAAAACATCGGCAATCCATAACAGGTCCGGAGAGCCCGGGCCCTTTACCGCATGATAAAGTTCCTGATCAGATCAGCCGTATATTCCAGCCCGTCCGCGCCCATCTCCGGATAAACCGGCAGCGCAAGCGATGTAAGCGCCGCTTCTTCCGCCTCAGGAAAGTCGCCTTTCTTATATCCGAGATAACGGAAGCATTCCTGCAGGTGCATCGGAAGCGGATAGTATATCTCTGTCGCAACACCGTTTTCTCTCAGATGAACTTTCAGATCATCTCGTTTCGCCGTCCTGATGCAGTACTGGTTGTATATGTGCCTGTATCCGGGAAGGACGGCCGGTGTCCGGAAATGTTCCGAAACCACGCCGGATAAAAGCTCATCATATATGCGCGCGTTTTTCTGCCTGGCTTCCGTCCACGTATCCAGGTATTTCAGCTTCACCAGCAAAACAGCGGCCTGTATCTCATCCAGCCTGAAATTTCCTCCGACGGCTCTGTGATAGTATTTGGGGCTCGATCCGTGGACGCGCAGGATCTTCATTTTTTCATACAGGTCAGCATCGTTTGTAACGACCATGCCGCCGTCACCGATACCTCCCAGGTTTTTGGATGGGAAGAACGAAAAACAGCCTATATCGCCGATACTCCCGGCTCTTTGCACACCGCCGCCGAACGGGCACTCGGAACCGATCGCCTGGGCTGCGTCCTCTATTATTTTCAGGCCGTATTTTCGGCAGATCGGTACAATGCTTTGCATATCAGCCATCTGCCCGAACAGGTGGACAGGTATGACGGCCCTGACGCGGGACAGTTCTTCACTTGTCATCTTTTCCAGGAGTGTTTCCAGCTTCCGGGGATCGATATTGAAGGTGGCGGGATCGATATCGGCAAATACCGGTTTTGCACCGAGCCTTGCAATGCAGCCCGCTGTTGCGAAAAACGTGTAAGGCGTTGTAATGACGATATCTCCATGGCCTGTGCCCAGGGCCATCAGCGCCAGCAGAAGCGCATCGGTGCCTGAAGACACGCCAAGGGCGTATTTGCACCGGCTGTAAGTAGCTATCTCCGATTCCAGTTCGGACACCCTGGGACCGAGTATGAATTGCTGCGATTCCAGTACTTCGTCGACAGCCTGCCTTATTTCATCCTTTATTTGCGAATACTGAGCTTTGAGATCCAGGAGAGGGATATTCATGACGCTGCCTCCCATTTTATTATTTTGCATGAACAAATATGCCCGGTTATATTTTTTCAAACCTGTCTATTTCAGACGGACCCTGCTGTTCTCCATAATGTATTCGCTGCCGCACTCGCGGCAAACTGCGGAGTTCTTGTCATTGCTGAAGTCCAGCCTGGAACCGCACCTGCACATCCAGCCTGCATGCCTTGCCGGATTGCCGACGACCAGCGCAAAATCCGGGACATTCCTTGTGACCACCGCTCCGGCCCCGATAAATGCGTACATGCCGATTTCATGCCCGCAGACGATAGTCGCGTTGGCGCCTATGCTGGCGCCTTTCCTTATAATGGTCTTCCTGAATTCATTTTTCCTGTTTATATGGCTCCTGGGGTTTATAACGTTGGTGAAAACCGCGGAAGGCCCGATGAAGACATCATCTTCGCAAACTACGCCGGTGTAGACCGAAACATTGTTTTGGATC
>JAKOPX010000059.1 GCA_029778665.1 Bacillota bacterium
GGAAGACCTGGCGGCCATCATAGCAGCTCTTGAAGGAGCAGACGACACGGTGGACGACAAGGCCGACGATGTACCGGAGAGCAAGAACATACCAATGACCAAGGCCGGAGACATCTGGTTCCTTGGACCACATAAACTGCTATGCGGCAGCGCAACCGATAGAGAGGCCATCGAAAAGCTGATGGCCGGAGAAAAAGGCCAAATGGTCAACACAGATCCACCATACGGAGTAAGCTACGAAACCCAGAGCGGTAAGTTTGACATGATCAAGAACGACGATCTCACCGGCGACGATTTAATGGCCGGCCTTCTGATACCTGCATTTAAGAATTATGTGGAGTTCACGGATCCGGACGCAGCCTTTTATATCTGGCATGCCAGCAGCACCAGGCGAGACTTTGAGGACGCCATGACAGCTGCAGGCCTCATCGAAAAGCAATACATCATCTGGGTAAAGAACGCACCGGTACTGGGCCATGCAGACTACCAATGGGCGCATGAACCGTGCTTCTATGCAGAGAAGGCAGGCCAGAGCGCTCACTTCTATGGAGATCGATCGCAAAGGACCACCTGGAAGGTAGTCCTCCGGGATAGCAACCACATGGCAACGGTCCTCACAGGAGGCGTCGTATTGACCGACGGTGCCGGAGGGAAGGTATTCATCAACGATAAGCCTCCAAAGGGCAAGAAGATCAGGTATATACGCTTAAGCGAAGGCAAGAGCGTCTGCCTGTATCCGGAGAGCAAAGCATCAACTGTCTGGGAAGTGGCCAGAGAAACCGGCACAGAGCACCCGACACAAAAGCCGGTAGAGCTTGCAATCAGAGCAATAGATAACAGCAGCAAACCAGGAGATCTGGTACTTGATTTCTTCGGAGGATCCGGGAGCACACTTATAGGAGCCGAAATGACTGGTAGACGATGCAATATGGTGGAGCTGGACCCAAGATACTGCGATGTGATTGTTAACCGGTATGTGCGCTTCACAGGAAATATCGGAGTGACCTGCCTGCGAGATGGCCAGGAGCTGACATATATGCAGCTTAAGCAGGAGAACGACAAGCTCAATGGCCTTGCGGGGGGGGGTACAGAATAGTGATATTTAAGGCAAGGTGCACATTGACCCGATTTATTCGTTTCATAGACAAAATATTCAGGAGATAACGGCAGGTCACAACAAAGGGCCTGCCTTTTAATATTCAGGAAAGGAGGTAGCGGCATGGGGAAGCGCAAGGAAAATGTCTATCCGTGGGAACGGATCCCAGGGGAGACTTCCAGGGAATATCAGAAGTTCTGTGCATACCGGGACATGAACTCATCGGATAAACCAATCCGGAAACGCAGCCTTCAAAGGCTGGCCAAGGAGCTGGGACTTTCACTGGACCACCTAAAGAAGTTAAGCGCCAAGAATGACTGGGTAAGCAGAGCCGCAGCATATGACGAATACCTGGATGAGCTGGCCAGAGAGCAAAACGAGGCTGAAATCATCAAGATGCGTAAGAACCATGCGCTGCTGGCCTCTCAAATGATCACCAAGGCGGCCAAGAGGCTGCTAACAATGCCGGAAGAGGAGATAACCGCAGCCGACCTCGTGCGCCTGGTCGATGTCGGAGTTAAAATCGAAAGATTAAGCCGCGGCGAATCCACCGAAAATAGACAGATAAGCGGAGAGGCAAAGGTCATTCACCAGGGAGAAGTA
>JAKOPX010000414.1 GCA_029778665.1 Bacillota bacterium
CGGCCGTGCACAACTGCTGCGCAGGATGATAAAGTTAAGCAATTTCCTGCGCAAACTCGGGATCGATCTGAGGAGAAAACTGTTCAAAAGCGTCCTCGACGCGTTCGGAGGAAAACTTGAGCTAATCATTTGCGGCGGGGCCTACCTGGACCAGGAGATCATAGATACGTTTGAGGCCATCGGGATCACCGTTCTGAACGGATACGGCATAACTGAGTGTTCTCCCCTGATATCCTGCAACAGGAACAAGTATCAGAAGAAAGGCAGCGTCGGCGTTCCGATCCTCGGTTCCGAGTTAAAGATAAAGGATCCTGACGAAAACGGGGAAGGCGAGATATGTGTCAAAGGACCGCATGTCATGCTCGGGTATTACAAGAATCCTGAAGCTACGGCGGCAGTATTCGATGAAGAAGGATTTTTCAGGACCGGGGATTATGGCAGGCTTGACGAAGACGGATGGCTGTACATCACGGGCAGGCTGAAGAACATAATCGTGCTCAGCAACGGCAAGAATGTCTACCCGGAAGAGATCGAGGCAGAGATCTCAAAGGTATTCGGAGTCAACGAATGCGTCGTGTATGCTGGCGAGAGCCGTTCCCAGGGCGGCAAGGAAGTCATAGTCGCGGAGATTTTCCCCGATTTCGACGCCCTGAAAGAAAAAGGCATCAGCGACGTACAGGGGTACTTCGAAGAAGAAATCAAAAAGATCAACAGCAGGATGGTTTCATACAAGGCAGTCAAAAAGGTAAAGATCCGCGAAGAGGAGTTCCCCAAGAACACATCCAGGAAGATAATACGTTTCGCCATCGACAAGACCATAGATTGAACGTGTGACACGGTGACATTCCTCAACCACAGAGGATTACCTGTTACTGAGGAGTGCCGCCGTACCTTGTTCGGAGGTTTGGACAGATGAATGGCAATATACCTGCCGTTGGTTCCGGCAACCGGGGACGTTTCGCCAGGCTGGCCGGGTTGAAGCGAGCCCTGATTGACATGCCGGTCAGGAGATTCCGGGATCTCAAG
>JAKOPX010000415.1 GCA_029778665.1 Bacillota bacterium
AGGCTGCTCGGGACAGGAGCGGGCGGGCAGTACTGGTGCAAACGCCGGTATCCAGTCAGAGTCCGATACCGCAGTTGCTGCATCCGGAAATGTTACCGCTGACGGAACAGGAGATGGATCGCCGGGATCCGGGAATGCTTCAGACGGGTCGGAGACAGGTTCGCCGGAATCCGGTACTGATGCATCTGCGAAATTCCCGCTGACGGTGACTGACGCCAACGGGGACTCCATGACGCTTGAAAACCCGCCGCAAAGGATCGTTTCGCTGACGCTCGGTTCCGACGAGATGCTGCTGAGCTTGGTCGACAAAAGCAGGATCGTTTCGCTGACCAGGTACGCCGATGACGAAGGCATATCGAATATCGCAGCCGAAGCCAGGGGTGTCGGGACCAGGACGACGATGGACCAGATCGAGAAGATAATTTCCCTCGAACCCGACCTGGTCATCACGGATACATGGGCAGACATTAATTACATCAAGCAGCTCAGGGATTCGGGAATAACCGTGTATGCCTTCAGAACGCCAAACAATATCGACGAGCAGAGGGCGGTCATAGCAGAACTGGCGCATCTTGTAGGAGAAGATGAGAAGGGGCGGGAGATAATCAACTGGATGGATGAAAAACTGAAGGCTGTCGAGGAGAGGCTTTCCGCCATCAAACCCGAACAGAGGCTCACGGTGATGGATTACGGCGAACTGGGAAGCAGCGGCAAAGGCACCAATTTCGACGATATAGTGACCAGGGCAGGGCTGATAAACGTTATTTCACGTGCAGGCATAGAAGGCTGGCCTATGATTTCCAGGGAGAAGATCATCGAATTCAACCCTGATATAATAATCCTTCCGTCGTGGTATTATGACGCTGGCAACTCTTTCGAAAGCATGAGGGATTCGCTGGTAAATGATCCGAGCCTGCAGACCGTGAGTGCCGTAAAAAACAACAGGATCATTTCCGTTCCCAACCCTCACATAAGCGCCATATCGCATTACGTAGTGCTCGCTGTTGAGGATGTGGCGAAGGCGGCCTATCCTGAACTGTTCGAATAGGAAAACAGTGCCGGCCCGGGAAAACACCGGGGGAAAGCCTCCTGGCAGTGGCCACGGAAGGCAGTGGACGACACAGGGGAAAGCCTCCTG
>JAKOPX010000416.1 GCA_029778665.1 Bacillota bacterium
ATAACGCTGCTGCCTGTGGAAAACGATATGGGAAAGCGGGCCGGCTGGCCGGAAAGACAGAAGCCGGGCGTGCACCGGCCGGGGGAGAGTCGACTGATCAGTCATGCAGCCGATAATTGCTGAACTTTTTATGCCAGTACAGGAGGAGACTATGCCGATCAGGGTATTGATAGCCGATGATGACGCGCTGATAAGAGAGGGACTGAAGATTATACTGCAGAGCGATGACCGCTTCGAGGTGGCGGAGTGTGTCGACAACGGCCTGAAAGCAGTGGAATACTGCTGTACGCACCAGGTGGACGTCGCGCTGTTGGATGTCAGGATGCCTGTGATGGACGGCCTTGAAGCGGCCAGGGAAATCTCGTCGAAGACGTCGACCAGGGTGCTTATACTGACTACCTTTGACGACGATGATTTTGTAATAAACGCAGTCAGGTACGGTGCAAAGGGGTACCTGCTGAAGAGCAGCCCGCCCGCAAGGATAATGGACGCCATCAGGATGGTACATGACGGAGGTACCGTAATGCAGGATGTTGCCATGGATATCATAAAAGGTGAGCTTTCATCCGGAAGGAAATGCGGCATACCGGGCGGGATACTGACAGAGCGCGAGATGGAGATCGCCGAACTTGTGGCAAAAGGTCTTTCCAATAAAGACATCGCGGCAAGGCTGTTCATGTCGGAAGGGACTGTGAAGAATTACATATCGGCGATCCTGGCAAAAACAGGGCTCGAGCACCGCACCCAGCTGGCCGTGTATTACCTGACGGGGGAGAAAGGTGAACGGCCCGGCAATTCCGGGACAGACTGATAACCGGCCTTTTTCACTTTTTAACGGAAAAAATTACTTTCGTCACATAAACCTGTGACCTTTCGTACTAACGGAAGGCAGCAGGTTTTTTTATAATGTTGACGTAATAATTGGGTCGTATGGCTGGAATGGCATGCACATTGCCTTGATGGAATACGCTGCAATGCAGATTTATCGTGGGACGGAGGTGTTATGATGACCATAGTAAAAATGGACCAGGTGACAAAGAAATTCGGCGATGTTACTGCTGTTGACAAAGTGTCGCTGGAGATACAGGAGGGAGAGATCTTCGGGCTGCTGGGGCCCAACGGCGCAGGCAAAAGCACCGCCATAAATATGATCACAGGGCTGCTGAGTATTGATAAGGGCAGTATCAGCATATACGGGAAAGATGTCAGGAAAGACAAAATGTCGACCAAATCCTGCGTGGGTATAGTTCCTCAGGACATAGCGATCTATGAGGACCTGACCAGCCTGGAAAACGTGAAATTCTTCGCCAGCCTTTACGGCCTCAGGGGGGAAATGCTTGAGGAAGCCGCGCTGGAGGCTCTTGAGTTTACGGGGCTGTCTGAAAAAAAGAACCAGTTCCCGAAAAGTTTTTCAGGGGGCATGAAGAGAAGGCTCAACATAGCCTGTGCCATTGCCCACAGGCCGAAGCTCATCATAATGGACGAACCTACCGTCGGCATC
The DNA here is from genome assembly GCA_029778665.1 of Bacillota bacterium. Lineage (GTDB taxonomy): Bacteria > Bacillota > Clostridia > Acetivibrionales > DTU013 > DTU013. The sequence goes on from JAKOPX010000416.1 coordinate 1,502, forward strand.
GACCCGCAGTCCAGGAACCACATCCTGCAGTCGGTGAAGAAACTCAACGAGATGGGCAGCACGATAATATACACCAGCCACTACATGGAAGAAGTCGAGGAGATATGCACCCGCATTGCCATCATGGACCACGGCAAGGTGATAGCCCTCGGAACATGCGATGAACTGGAAAACATGATAAATGACAAGGATGTGGTGGTGGTTACGATAAGCGAACCGGCTTCAAGGGTCGATGAGAAAAGCATCAGGGAAATACCGGGAGTCGAAAATGTGGATATCGGGGAAAACACGGTAAAAATTACAAGTGCCAGGGAAGTCACCAACCTGGACAGGATAATACAGTATTTTATACAGAACAACTTCACGATCAAAAGCGTGGAGAGCAAGACTCCTGACCTGGAAACCGTGTTCCTGTCCCTGACGGGAAGGAAGCTCAGGGACTGAGGGAGGTGGACGACAGGTGGTAATAGCGAGGATCATATCCAAGGAGATAAAGCAGCGTTTCCGGGATTATAAAACCAATATACTGATGGTGCTCTTCCCCATGGTCCTGATCATCATCCTGGGAGCAGCTTTCAGCAGCGTTTTCGAAAATGGCAGCATCGATACCGGGGACATCAGCGTGCTGTACACCATCGATATCGAAGGGGGTGACCCGGTATTCGAGAACGCTTTCAACACTTTCCGGCAGTATATGTCGGATGTGATGGGGATACAGTTCGAGGAAACGCCAGATTTCAAAAAAGGCATAAGCGAGATCGAAGACCGCAGATTTACGGCATATCTCCACATCACGGGCCAGCCGCTGCGGATAGACATGTACAGGAACGAAAACTCCGGTTTCATATCGGGGATAGTGGAAAATGCGGTGGCATCCTTTCTCGACTCATATGCGTCAATCAATATCGTGGCCCGGAGCAATCCCGCTGTTCTTTCCGAAATACAGCAGTTTGACGATACCAGCCGTGTAAGGGTCACGGCCCTTGACCGCAAAAAGCAGCCAGGTTCCACCGATTACTATGCCGTGACTATGCTTACGCTGATCCTGATGTATGCTTCACTGACAGGATTCTGGTGCATAAGGTCGGAGGTCGATGAAAAGACGGTCCCGAGGGTGCTCTGCGCACCTGTCCGAAGGTACCAGTACCTCACCGGCAAGATACTCGGCAATATTTTTGTGACTGTCATACAGGGGTTTGTCGTTCTGCTGTTCAGCAGACTGGTGCTGAAGGCCAACTGGGGCGAAGACCTGTTTATGGTATCTGTCCTCATAATCACATATTCGGTCATGACCGTCAGTCTCGGGGCGGCGCTGGCTTTCATATTCCGCAGCGCAGAACTGGCCAGCGGCCTGCTTAATGCGCTCATACCGGTGTTCGTTTTCCTGGGCGGAGGCTACATGCCCATATATGCCCTTGGGGATACGATTTCCAGGATATCCGTCATCTCACCTGTTCGTTGGATAAATACAGGCCTGCTTGACCTCATATATGAAGGAAGTTACTTCGATGCGTACATTTCTGTTGCTGTCAACCTGGGATTTTCAGTGCTGTTCATATCAGTGGCCGCACATCTGTCAGGGAAGAGGAGGAATGGATATGCGTAACCTGTGGCTTCTCGTATTGAACAACCTGAAAGTGACATTCAGGAAAAAGGGAAACCTGATCACA
>JAKOPX010000417.1 GCA_029778665.1 Bacillota bacterium
CCGAGAGGAGTCGTGCTGATATAGGATATACGAGCGTCTTCAGTGCCTGAATTGGCCGGATCCACGTATTCCCGGTAGATCCCCGGCGCTACCAGCACTTCGTCGCCGGGAAGCGCCACTTTTGCTGCTTCGCTGATCCTCTTGAAAGGCCTTTCGATGGAACCGTCGCCGTCCCTGTGGGCATTCGCGTCTACATAGTACTTCATGGTGACCTCCTGTAATCGAGATGTGTGTATTTTGATAGGATGCTGACCTGCCATAATCTATTATATTCCATGATCCGGCAAGTAACAAGACAAGGCTAAGGACATGAAAACCGTCCCGGCGTACTGATAACCGGGCCATGGCTGAACAGAAGGCATGACAGACAGGCGTTTCATGTGTGGAAGGCTATGTCATGAAAACGCCTCGACGTTTGGAAACAGCCACAACGTTTATATGCGCCCGAAACGGACAGCTTCAGGGCTTACGCTGCTGCATGAGCTCGCCCCATTTGCCGAGAGCTTTGCCCGTCCAGGAAAAATAAGTCTGGCATGTCGTCCTGACCGGGGCTATTGCCTGTATGCGCTCTTCGACACTCCTGTTCTCGCCGGAGAGTTCCTCATCGACCTGGACATTCCGTATCCTGCATATGTACACTTCGCTGTCGTTAAGGGGGATGGTCTGCGAAACTTCAAGTTCGAAAGCAAGCGGGCTGCTGTCCAGGATCGGAACGTCCAGAACGGCGCCTTTCGATGTTTCGATCGGGATGTTCATTTTATCGGCCGAGTAGCCTTCAGTGTTGCCGAAGTAATCGGCAAGGGGCAGTATCGACTCGGTAACGAGATTCGCCGAGAATACGCCGGTCGCGCGGATCCTGTCCTTTGTCAGCTTATCTCCGCCAATGCAGGCCATCACGCCCAGCCCGGAGTCCCAGCAATAGCTGAACCAGCAGAACAGCCCGAAATTGGGCATGCCATCTTCGTTGTACGTGCCGTAAAGGAAAAGTGTCTGGGGACAGAAGTTGTTTGTGATGGGAACTGATACTTTTTTCATTATTAACTCCTCCATTTCAAATTGACGATTTGGACAGCTGTGCCTGAACCAATCCGATTGGCAGACATCGGCTAATAATTGTACACGGCACGATAC
>JAKOPX010000418.1 GCA_029778665.1 Bacillota bacterium
AGCCCTGGTTCGCCTGGCTGATATTTGCCGGGAACATGGGGTTACCAGGATAGTCGCCGGACTGCCGCTGCATATGTCCGGAGACCGCAGCGAAGCGGCGGAGAAAATTGAAAAGTTTGCTGCAGCGATAGAGGAGCATACCGGGCTTCCGGTGGAGCTGGTCGATGAACGGTTGACTAGCAGGATGGCAGAGAAGACCCTCATTGCCGGCAATGTCAGGCGGAAAGCCCGCAAAGAAGTCAGGGATATGCTCGCTGCTGTTCTCATATTGGAATCATTTCTCAACAGGGCCGCGGGACCGGCCCGGCGGCAGCCTGCCGCGATTAACTTTAAAAGGAGCGTATGTCCGATGATGGAAGAAAACAACGCAAGTAGAGACAACCTGGTAACCCTGACTGACGAAGATGGCAACGCACATGATTTCATAGTTATTGACGCTTTTCACGTTGAGGAAAAGCACTACGTCGTTCTGCTGCCTGTTTATGACAGTGAAGATGGCGGGGAAGAAGCTGAATCTGAATTGGACTACGAGGAAGAAGTATATATCTTTCGCGTAGAACTGGATGACGAGAGCGGTGGAGAGATTCTGGTCGAGCTTGATGATGAAGCCGAATGGGAGCGCGTTGCCGCGCTCTGGGAAACCCGGATGGATACGCTGGGGGAACTGGAAGAAGAGGACGAAGCAGTAGAAGAAAACGGCGAAGATCTCTTTTAACGCTGCCCTATAAACAAAGCTTTAAGAGGAACGGGGGGGGTGCCGGCATGGTTGTAAGAAAAGGCCTGTTAATCTCCGGCGCGCTTTTGGTTGTTTTGATTGTCTGCGCACTCTGTGCCGCCGCCGGGATTAACTATCTGCTCCGTCCTGTAGATGCGGCGGCCGGCGAAGAGACTGTTCGCGTGGAGATCGAGCCGGGGGCGAGTACCGGGAAAATCGCCTCCATTCTGGCCGAAAAAGGAGTTATCCGCAGTACGCTGCTCTTCCGGCTCTATGCCCGCTACCACCGGCTTGATCAGAAGTTTATGGCCGGCTCTTACGATTTAAAACTGTCCATGAGCCTCCCTGAAATCGCCGCCAAGATTGCCTCCGGGTATGTGGACATGGAGACACACTGGTTTACGATTCCCGAAGGTTTATTTATTGAGGAGATCGCCCATCGCCTTGCCGAAGCGGGGTTGATCAATAGAGAGCGTTTCCTGGAACTGGCGGCAAGCCCGCCGGCGCATATCCTGGAGCGGTTTCCATTTCTACAGGAATCGGCTGCGAATTCCCAGGTCCAATATGTGCTCGAGGGTTACCTCTTTCCTGATACGTACGAGATTGCCGCCGGATCTACAGAGGAAGAGATTATATCTCTTATGCTGCGCCGTTTTGAAGCCATCTTCAATGAAGACCTGCAGCGGCGCTGTGCCGAGCTGGAGATGACCTTGCATGAGGCGCTGACCCTGGCCTCAATCATTGAAGGTGAAGCAGTAGTCGAGCATGAGCGCAAGCTTATCGCCGGCGTTTTCCATAATCGCCTGGGTATAAATATGCAGCTGCAAGCCTGCGCTACGGTTCAGTATATTTTACCCGAACGCAAGGAGAACTTATCCT
>JAKOPX010000060.1 GCA_029778665.1 Bacillota bacterium
ACCACTGCGGTCAGGCTCCTTTACGGGCTGGGTATCCCGAATATCGGCTTATCCAATGCTAAACTGATTTGCCGCAGGTTCGGCCACGACTGGAGCAGCATCGAAAACGCAACTTACGAGCAGCTGACGGAGATAAGCGGGATAGGGGGCGTGATGGCTGAAGCTTTCGTCAGATATTTCAGCGACGAGGAAAACAGGAAAGCCGTGCACGATATACTTACCGAAATAGAACTGGAGAAACCGGATGCTCCAGCGAATGCCCAGCTGCTGGAGAACCTTACTTTCGTGATCACAGGATCGCTTGAGCGCTTCGGGAACAGGAAAGAGCTCGTGGAGCTCATAGAGAACATGGGAGGGAAAGTGTCAGGGTCGGTATCGGCGAAAACGAACTACCTGATCAACAATGACATCACGTCAAATTCAACGAAAAACAAGAAGGCCAAGGAACTCGGCATACCCATAATCACGGAGGCCCAGTTGCTCGACTGGATCGAGAACGGCAACAGGCCTTGATCATATCCCACTTATTTCCTAAACCGGCTGCGCATAATACAGCAAGGCAGCCGGTCAAAAGGATGAACGTCATATACAGGGAAGCAAAGCCCGGTCCGTGTCCGATGGACCGGGCAGATTTGCGCGTGTGGCAGATGGATGGCTCAGGATGGAGTGTCATAATGATTCTTCTGGCCGGACAGCCAGAGCCTGATAAAATGCTCCGCTTCCTCGTCGCTTGCCAGGAAACTGTCGAATATGAAATTCAGATAATACGGATCCTCGTTGTCCCGGGCTTTCAGCACAATGCCATATATGCCTTAATTGGAATAGTAAGTGGTATATTCGTGGCCATCCAGCTTTCTGCCGCTGTACTTATCATCGCTTTGGAACGGGTTCGACAGGCTGACTTGCAGAAAAATCGTCTGGTTGCTGTCTTCTGACTTGTAATAAATCTCGATGGAATCCATGACGTCCATGCCAAAGCCTTCAACAGTATAGATACGGTCTTCTGCCAGGTCATCCGGGTCTGCGATGTATTCCAACGGGTCTGAAATATTGAATACTTCCATTTTGTCAAATATGTATGAATCCATCGATAACGGAATACTCTGAATTATTCTGACATGCAGGGACTATCAGCAGCAGCGATAAAACCAGTAAACATGAAATAAAAGAACGGATCCCTTTTATATTCATATTTACCATGCCCCCGTTGAATGTGGATAGTAATGCGGAAAAGGGTGTGGATTCAGAAGAATACACACCCTGACGTACTATTTCGGAAAATCTTTCAACTGCATGATATAATAATTAACAATAACTGTCAATAACCTACTCCGTGCCTTTTTCCATCTTGTTCATTTCCTTGCTCCACGAATCCTTGAGGCCGACGGTCCTGTTGAATACGAGATTTTCCGGCCTGGAACCGGTATCGGTGCAGAAGTATCCCAGGCGCAGGAACTGGAAGTGGTCGCCAGGCTCAGTGTCGGCCACGGTCGGCTCGACCTTGCAGTTTTTCAGGACAGTCAGCGAGTTCGGGTTTATGATGGTGCTTATATCTTCCACATCGCCCGGATCAGGCACAGTGAAAAGGTGGTCGTACAGGCGCACTTCCGCGTCGATGGCATGCCTTGCCGATACCCAGTGCAGCGTGCCCTTGACCCTTCGGCCGTCCGGGGTGCTGCCGCCCCTGGATTCCGGGTCATAGGTGCAGTGCAGTTCAGTTATATTGCCTTCGGCATCTTTTACCGCATGCGAACATTTGATGTAATATGCGTTCTTAAGTCGCACCTCGTTGCCGGGATAGAGCCTGAAATACTTCTTTGGCGGGTTTTCCATGAAGTCGTCCTGCTCGATGTAGAGCTCCCTGCAGAACGGGACTTTCCTTGTGCCCATCTCGGGTTTTTCGGGATTTATCTCCACGTCGAACCATTCGACCTGATCTTCCGGGTAGTTGTCTATGATGACTTTCAGCGGCCTCAGCACGGCCATTACCCTGGGGGCGTTGGCGTTCAGGTCTTCACGGACACAGTGCTCCAGCAGAGCATAGTCGACAGTGCTGTTTGTCTTGGCAACTCCGATCCTTTCACAGAAATCCCATATGGAAGCCGGCGTGTAACCTCTCCTTCTCAGCCCGGACAGCGTAGGCATCCTCGGATCGTCCCAGCCTGCGACATAACCTTCGTTTACGAGCTGGAGCAGTTTCCTCTTGCTCATCACCGTATATGTGAGGTTCAGCCTGGCAAATTCGATCTGGCGCGGCTTCGAATCAAGGTCCACGTTGTTGACGACCCAGTCGTAAAGGGGCCTGTGATCTTCATACTCCAGAGAACACAGGGAGTGGGTTATGTTTTCGATCGCGTCCTCGATCGGGTGCGCAAAATCGTACATCGGGTAAATGCACCATTTTTTGCCTGTCCGCCAGTGATCGACCTTCAGGATGCGGTAAATGACAGGATCCCTCATGTTCATGTTGGGAGATGCCATGTCGATCTTCGCACGGAGCACCCTTGAGCCTTCGGGGAATTCTCCGGCTTTCATCCGCTCAAACAGATCGAGGTTTTCCTCCACTGAACGGTTCCTGTACGGGCTTTCCTTACCGGGCTCAGTCAGAGTACCACGGTATTCCCTGATCTCCTCGGGGCTCAGGTCGCAGACATAGGCAAGGCCTTTTTTGATCAGCCTGACCGCACATTCATACATGACGTCGAAATAGTCCGAGGCGTAATAAAGCCCGTCCCATTCTATACCTAGCCACCTGATGTCCCTCTGTATGGACTCGGCGTATTCGACGCTTTCCTTCATGGGGTTGGTGTCGTCATACCTCAGGTTGAAACGGCCGTTGTACCTTTTGGCTGCCAGGTAGTCGATGAGCAACGCTTTGGCGTGCCCTATATGCAGGTAACCATTGGGTTCCGGCGGGAACCTGGTTATTATGGCGTCCCTGCTGACCCGGCCGTTCCTTATGTCTTCATCTATCAGGTCATATATAAAATTGGACGGTACGGCGTTATTGCCATTGTTTTCCGTTCCACCGTTCAGGGTTTTCTCTTCGGACATCGTTCGGACCTCCTGTTTGGTTCGTTATCAGCTCAGTTTTTCTATCCCTTTCCGGATCCTTGCTGTCGTTTCTTCTTTACCGAGCAGTTCCGCCAGTTCCGTGGCGCCGCCGGGTGTCGCAGCCTTGCCGGAAAGCGCCGTGCGTACCGGCCAGAGGATCTGGCTGTTTTTCATGCCCATTTCTGCTGCCAGTGCCGTCAGCATGCCGTACAGTACGTCGTTTTCCCACGGTTCCGCTTTTTCGAGGACCGGCAGTGCGGCTTTAAGCGCCGTGAGAGATATGGCTGCGTCGGTTTTCATCTTTTTGTGCTCATAAAGCGAGATGTCGTAATCCGGAAGGCTCTCCAGGAAATCTGTCATTGCAGGTATATCGGAAAACACCTCAGTACGCGGCTGCAGCAGCCTGCTCAGTTTGAACAGGTCGATCCCTTTTTCTTTCAGGGCTTCGCTGTAGTATGGGCTCGCAGCCTCATGGAACTGTTCTAAGGGCATTTTCCGGACGTACTCGCCGTTCATCCATCTCAGCTTGGCTATGTCGAAAACGGCCGGGGATTTGCTGATGCCGCGGATATCGAAGACCTGCTCCAGTTCCTTCAGGGAGAAGATCTCCTGTTCCGTGCCCGGGCTCCAGCCAAGCAGCGCAACAAAGTTGACTATTGCTTCCGGAAGGAAGCCCTGGCTGATAAGATCCTCGAAGGACGGATCGCCATGCCGTTTTGACATTTTACGGCCTTCAGGGGTGATGATGGTAGATACATGCACGTAAACAGGTATTTCCCATCCGAATGCCCTGTAAAGCAGGTTGTATTTCGGCGTCGAAGACAAATACTCGTTGCCCCTGACCACATGGGTTATCCCCATCAGGTGGTCGTCGATGACATTGGCAAAATTGTATGTGGGAAGACCGTCGGACTTGATGAGGATCTGGTCCTCCAGTTCGCTGTTGTCGACGGTGATGGTGCCGTATACGGCGTCCTCGAAGCTGGTGCTGCCGGTGTCGGGCATCTTCTGGCGGATGACGAACGGAACGCCTTCGGCAAGCTTCCGGTCGATTCCTTCTTTACTGAGGTTCAGGCAGTGCCTGTCGTACTTGTACTGTTTTCCCTGTTTTTCGCATTCCTCTTTCAGCGCGGCCAGCCTTTCCTTCGAACAGAAACAGTAATAGGCGTGGCCAAGATCTATCAGCTTTCTGGCATATTCCATGTAGATTGGTTTGCGCTCGCTCTGGATATACGGACCATACGGACCGCCCATGTCCGGCCCCTCGTCGTGCTCTAGCCCAGCTATTTTGAGCGTTTTGTATATTACGTCGACGGAACCTTCCACGTACCTTTCCTGGTCCGTATCTTCTATCCTGAGTATGAACCTGCCGCCGTGCCTTTTTGCTATGAGATATTCATACAGGGCAGTGCGCAGGTTGCCTATATGCATGTAACCTGTCGGACTCGGCGCGAACCGTGTCCTTACAACTCCCGTCATTTGCCGGTCTCTCCTCTCGCAGCGAAAATTGAAGCTTTACGCTGATTTTTCCTTTAGATTATATTATTTACCATACTGCTCGTCAAGGAACAGTGTGTTTCCGCGGACGCACATCCGCCGCCCGTCCGGCTGACGATTTGTTATTGTATTTGACGGCCCGTTGGAATATTATAGAATAGTACGGAAAACCGCAGTACCGGTAAACTTCTGAAAGGAGAGATGGATGTGTCCGTTCTCGACAGCATCACCAAAAAAGTGACAGATACGGCAAAAGCTGCCGCCAAGATCTCCGGCAGCGTCGTGGAGATCACCAAGCTCAACATGAGCATCAACGCGGAAGAGGAAAAGGTCAGGAAGTTATATACGGAGATCGGGAAACAGGTCTATGAGGACTACGTCGAAGGCAGGCCTCTCAATGAGGAACTTATGAGAAAATGCATAAAAATAGACGAAATTTTCGCCGGCATCAACGAGATGAAGGAGAAGATACTTGAACTGAAAAACGTGAAGGCATGCCCAAACTGTGGGACCATCCTTGCCATAGACATGGAATACTGCCACAAATGCGGAAGGAAACAGGATGACGACACTGTCGCCGCAGAAGGGGAAAAAGACGAGTGATGGAATACAGGGTCGATATACGTGCGAATGGAAGCGTCCGCACTGTCATGGCGGAAGAAGGGGCAAATCTGCTTGAGGTCCTTGGAGAGGCCGGCATACTGCCCTATACGCCGTGCGGAGGAAGAGGTACTTGCGGGAAATGCGCTGTAAGGGTCGAAGGGGGCGGCGCGGAGCCTTCCGAAAACGAGAGGCGGCTGCTGGGCGAAAGGCTTGCAAAAGGATTCAGGCTCGCGTGCAGCTTCAGGATCGGTTCCGATATATGCATACATATCGACAGTTCCGGTGAACAGGCCGTCATCATGACGGCCGGTACCCGGAGACAGGTCGTTATGGATCCTTTGGTAAGAAAGAAGTATGTGGAACTGCCTCATCCGTCACTGGACGATCAGAGGCCGGACCTGGAAAGGCTGCTGGACATGGCCGGCCTGTCCGGCAGCGGAACAGGCCTTTCGAACCTGTCCGGCATTGAAATGAAACCTGGTATACTGAGAATGCTGCCGGCTTTATTACGGAGCTCGGGATACAGGGTAACTGCCGTGGAAGCCTGGGGGAGGCTCTTGTCCGTTGAAGCCGGCAACACCACGTCACGCCTGTACGGTACAGCTTTTGACATAGGCACGACCACGGTGGCGGCATATCTGTATTGCCTTGAAAGCGGAAAACTTCTGAGTGCAGGCTCGATGATGAATCCCCAGCGGAAATTCGGTGCGGATGTGATTTCGCGGATCGATCGTGCAAAGACGTCCCCGCAGGCTGCGGATGAGATGAGGAGCCTGATAACGGAATGTGTGAATGAACTGACAGGACAGCTTGCCAGGAATGCCGGGATCGGAGTGGAAGACATATATGCTGCAGTATTCAGCGGCAACACCACCATGCTGCATCTCCTTTACGGGCTCGATGCCTCCGGCATTGCCGTATCTCCTTTCATACCTGTAACATGCAGGACGATACGCCTGGACGCCGGTGAACTTGGCATCGGAATGAACGCCAGCGGGCAGGTCATACTGCTTCCGTGTGTTTCTGCATACATAGGCGCCGATACGGTATCCGGCGTTCTTTCCAGCGGCTTGTATGAGAGGGATGGATATTCGCTTCTGGTGGACATAGGTACCAACGGGGAGATAGTCCTCGGCGGCAGGGACAGGCTGATTGCCTGCTCTGCGGCAGCGGGACCAGCTTTTGAGGGAGCAAACATCACATTTGGGATGGGCGGGGTGACCGGTGCAGTCGATTCATTCACGCAGGGGTTCAGGTATACCGTTATAGGAAATGCGGCGCCAAGAGGCATTTGCGGATCGGGGATCGTGGATGCCGTTGCAGCGCTTCTTGACGCCGGGGCGATCGATGAAACGGGAGCGCTTGCTGATGACACAACTGCAGCCGGCCTGCCGCAGGAGGTCAGGGAGAGGCTTACAGTGACTGACGGCATAAGGTCGTTTATCCTGGTGCCGGAACATGAATCGGGCACTTCAGGACCGATCACCATCACGCAGAAGGATATACGCGAGATCCAGAACGCTAAAGCAGCCATTGCCGCAGGGATAGAAACCCTGATGGCGGAAGCGGGCATCAGTTATGACGACATAGACAGGGTTTTCCTGGCCGGTGGCTTCGGCAGCACCATAAATGTCCGGAGTGCGGCGAGGATAGGCCTTTTGCCCGTGCAACTGACTGACAGGGTCGAAGCTGTCGGCAACGCGTCCGGTTCGGGAGCCTCGGAGTGCCTGCTTTCGCAGCGCATGCTCAGTGTTGCAGAGCAGATCGCGAAGAAGGTCAGGTATGTTGAACTGTCGGCTTCCGCCATATTTTCGGACAGATATATCGAAAACATGATTTTTATGTGAAAACACAACGAATTTTATAAATTTCAGCAGCAAAAAAAGGGTTTTCCGGGCTGCTGGGAGAATAGTTAGGGGATAACTTTGTTAAGTAAGGAGGCAGGCTTTTGCACTACGATTCGATGAAAAAATGCGTTTTCTGCGGTGAGAGCATCCCCGCCGACGCAACACGCTGTCCATACTGCGCCAGCATTCTTGGTTCCACCGTCGATGACGATCCCGGCCGGACCGGCGATCCCGGCGGCGCTGAGCCCGGGGCCGGGCAGGAGCGCCAGTACGATCCTGGTACAGGAGCAGACCGGCAGTACCATACGGGATGGCAGCCGGAGCATCAGCAGGGCATGATGCAAGGCGGCAGGCCAGCTCCGCTCAGCAACGGCCTGAAAGTGTTCCTGACCCTGCTTTTCGCGATGGTGCCGGCAGTGGGCCAGATCGCGGGAATCATAACGGCCATTGTTTTCATGAGTTCCGACTATGACAGCGACAGGAGGTCTTTCGGCTCAGCGCTCCTTGTGGCGAATCTCGCCCTGTTCGTTTTGTCGTGCATTGGATGTTTCCTGCTGGTACTGATTGGAACCAACCTTTATTGAAAGGGTCTAGCTGCAGATGGATTTCCTGCTGAAGGAAGTTTTTGATCTTGCAGGATCGCTCATTTGCCATCAGCTCCCCGAAAGGACGCTGACGGCGGGAGGCCTTGCACTTCCCGTATGCGCGCGCGATACAGGTATATATGCGGGGGTTTTCACGGCCTTTGCATTTCTTGCAGTCACACGCAGGCTGAATGCGCAAAAGCCTCCCGGACTGGCCCTGGCGATTGCCATGACCGTACTGATGCTCCCGATGGCGCTCGACGGCATGCTTTCGTACACAGGCGTCATTGAGACCAACAACATTGCGAGGCTGTTCACCGGACTGTTTTTCGGGCTGCCGATACCGATACTGCTCGTGCCTGCCGCCAATTTCAGTGCAGACGGGCGGAATGAAATCCCGGTGCTTAAGAGGTGGACCGAACTGTTTTTTGTCTACGGTGCTGGGATATTGATCTGCACGCTGTTCCTGCATGGGATGATACCTTATATTGCTGCAGGACTCATATATGTATCAGGGCTTCTGGCACTGATATCGAGGTTCATTTACACCCTGATCCGCAGGAACAGTTCCGCAGGACGGTGGAAGATACGAGCCATGACCGTTGTGGGGAGCGCATCTGCTCTGGCGCTGCTGTACGTTCTTTCTTCTTGCATACTGCAGCCGCTGAAAGAGATTCTGCTCAATCGCTGATACGGTCTTGCGCCGCAGTTTGCACCGGCGCTGCGGGAGGATGGGACCAGGTCTTCGCGGTTCGGAGGACGGTTTATGGAAGCAAAAAAGGAAATCCGGAAGTATTATATTGAAAGACGCAACCGGCTCAGTGAAGAAGAGGTCAGGGAAAAGAGCGCACTGCTGTCTGACAGGATATGTTCCCTTGAGCAGTACAAGAAAGCGTCTGTGATCCTCGCTTATATGTCATTCGGCAACGAAGTGTCAACAGGGACGTTCATAACCAGATGCATAAAAGATGGCAAGACAGTGGCGCTGCCCAAAGTGGAAAAGGCGGAGGGGAAAGGCTGCAGGCTCAGCTTATACGCCATAAAAGACCCTGTCGAAGATGTCGTGACGGGGTTTAAGGGGATACGGGAACCTGACCCTTCGAGGACAAAACTGATGGATCCCCGTGAAATAGACCTTGCCGTTATACCCGGTGTTGCCTTTGATGCCGCCGGGATCAGGCTTGGTTATGGCGCAGGCTGTTATGACAGGCTGCTCCCCATGCTGCGCCAGGACTGCGTGAAGATCGGTGCCGCTTTCGAGATACAGCTTGCCGACGTACTTCCGGCAGAAAAGCATGACTTCAGGCTGGACGCGGTGGTCACTGAGAGAAGGACGATAGTGTTCCCCGGTCGGGGCATAAATCTGTAAAAAATCAAAACTGTCACAGGAAAGGGTTTGTCTGATGAAAAACAAGCTGACACTGACAGGTGCAAATGTACTGCTTTTTATTTTTACAGTAGTGTTGCTGGCATACCAGTTTATTGCCTCATTCATCCTTGGAGAGGCGATCAGCGGCTACATGTATATCAACCAGTTGCTCATCGTTTCTTCCGCAGTGGTTTACTGCATCGTGAAAAAAATCGATATCAGGGAAACTTTCAGAATAAGAAAGCTGGAACCTGTGCCTGCACTTATAATAATACTGCTGGCTGTCCCATTGTACCTGGCGGCTGTTATGCTGAACGGCATTGTGATATACGGGCTGCAGTTTATAGGCGAGCCGCTGAAGCAGAACGTGCCGGTGCCTGAGACACTCCCGGAACTTGTCGCTGGTATACTGATCATAGCCGTGATGCCCGGAATATGCGAGGAACTGATGTTCCGGGGTTTACTGCTGACAGCCTACGAAAAGCGCGGCTCTTACCGGGCTGTCGTTTTCGTGTCGATACTGTTCGGATTGTTCCACTTCGATATCACGAACCTTGCCGGACCAGTATTTCTTGGCCTGGTATTCGGCTATTACGTGGTGAGGACCGGTTCGATATTCGCAGGTATTCTGGCCCATTTCCTGAACAACCTGATTGCGGAGCTGATACAGTACCTATGGACTGATCCGAACTCTTCCGAGAGCCTGCTGCTGACGTGGCAGGATCTGCTCAGCTTCATTGCATTGGGCATCCCTGCGCTTATTGTTGCTGCTGCGCTCCTGTACCTTTTCAGGTACGTCACTGAGGGCAAAACGGAGATAATCCGGCCGATCGCAAGACCGGGACAGGATGTGAAGGCAGTTGTGACACACTGGCCTGTTGCGGCAGTGCTTGCAATATATGTCGTGCTGACAGCGATGAGCCTGTTTGCTATGATGGCGGTCAAGTCTTTATACTGACGTCATGGCGCCCGTGTTTGCTTTTATAGCCTGCCCGCATTACTAAAGGAGCCTCTGAGGTTATATAATACTATATGACCATTTTTTGAGGTGGCCCTTTATGGAATTCACCGTCGATCTCGATCTTGTCCGTTCACAAAAGCTTTTGCTGACACCGCAGCTGAAGCAGGCGATCGAAATACTCGAAATGGATTCACGTGAACTCTTTCAATACGTAGACAACCAACTGGATACGAACCCTGCACTTGAAGAAGCTGCCGATCCCATTGATTTCTGTCAATACACCGAAGCAGCCGATACTGTGACCGAACAGCCTGAAAAAGTACTGACGCTCAAGCAGCATCTGCTTGTCCAGCTTGATGCACTTTGCCTTGACAAAAAGAGTCACGCCATAGGAGAGTACCTGATCGACAACACGGACAGCAACGGCTATATGAAGGCTGACACTGCTGAAGCAGCAGCTGTTCTCGGCGTTTCTGAAAGCAAGGTGCTGGAGGTGCTTGAAAAACTGCAGTCTTTCGAACCGCCGGGCATTTGCGCAAGAAACCTCGGCGAATGTCTGCTTATCCAACTGAGGCAGCTTGACAAACGAGACAGGGAAGCAGAAATGATAGTCGAATATTTCCTGGACGCAGTCGCAGGAAATGACGCGGCCAGCATCGCAGACGCCACCGGCCTCAGCATCGAACGTGTAAATGAACTCTTCCGGAAAATAAGGAACCTCGAGCCGAAACCGGGCCGGAACTACCGCTGCAATGAGCCGGTAAGCCGCACATTGCCGGATGTCTTCATCAGGGACATTAACGGTGAGCTCCATGTCGTTCATAATTCTGAGGCATTCCCAAGCGTGTGCATATCCGAGAACTTCGTATCGGGGCTGTACAGGAAAGGCGCCGCGGTATCCGGACATGTAAAGGAATGGCTCAGCAGTGCGGTATGGCTGATCAAGTGCCTGGAGCAGAGGGAGGATATCATTTTTACGATTGCCAGGGAAATATGTGAGCTGAGGAGGGAGTTTTTCAGAAAAGGTCCCGGGGCATTCAGGCATATCAACAAGAGAGCGTTCGCATCGAGGGTATGCCTGCATGAGTCCATACTTGACAAAGCTCTGGCGGGCAAGTATCTGCAATGCAGATGGGGATTGTATGAACTGAGGAGCTTTTTCAAAGAGGCATGAATGGCATATCAGCGCAAGGAGCTGCCTTAAATGGGGCAGTTCCTTGCACCGAGATATGTCAGAAAGGCCAGACCGGCTTTTCGGGCTTGCCCTGATCACCCTTCAGATAACCGGTTATACCTCCTGCGCCGAAATGTTTTCTTTCGAGTTCTGCTATCCTGTCCCTGGAGTAATAGTTTATTTCTCCTATTTTTTTCACCTCATCAGCAAATTCACGCAGCGCGTCTATTTCCCCGGGAGAAAGAACTGCCTGACAGTCATCCGAATTCAGGATCCTGTTCAGTTCAGACGCGTATTCATACCCGTCATCCACATCATCCGGCGCGGTCTTCAGGAATGACAGGAGTTTATTCGGGATTTCCCGTGCCATAGCATCACCCCTCTGAGTTTATCAGGTATATTATACCTCTTTCCGGGATGGACAGGCACATCCGTGAGAAATATTTCTGATAAGGGACAAAATGTATGAAATATATATAATATCAGAGTTTCGGCCATAATATGCCGGAGGATGCGTTGGGAAAAAAGCGGATCAGCGAAAGGAGATATGTCATCAGGCATTCCGGAGAACTGAGCGCACGTGAGGTCATCGTAAGACTCCTGAAACTCGCGGCATGTGAAAGCGGACTGATGGATACAACGATACGGGAAGGCGGGAGGAGGCATGGAGATGAGAGAGTCCGCGAAGCCGGACAGGGTGGCGATATATGCCAGGATAAGCAGGGATGACAACATGGAGAATTATGAATCCATCGAAAACCAGCGCGACATGCTGCTGGCCCATGTTGAGGCAAAAAAGCTTGGCGCGGTGGCTGCCGTATACATGGATGACAATGTTTCAGGGTCAGCCGTTCACAGGCCGGGACTGGACAGGATGAAGGAAGATATACTGAAAGGCATGATCGATGTGGTGCTGGTAAAGGACCTGTCCCGCCTGGGCAGGAACAATGCGGCGACACTGCAGCTGATAGATTTCTTCGAAGAACATGGCGTCAGGGTCATTACCGCCGACGGAAGGTTCGACAGCCTGGTGGACAGCGACATGTTAGGGATTGAAACCTGGGTAAACGAAAGATATGTGAGGGATATTTCGAGAAAGATCCGGGCAGCGCTCAGGTTCAAGATCCAGAAGGGCGAATATCTGGGGAAGGCTCCCTTTGGCTACAGGAAATCCGGTATCGAAAAAAACAGGCTGGTCATAGATGAATCGGAAGCCCATATCGTGAGACTGATTTACAGGCTGTACCTTTCAGGGATGGGGTATACGGCGATATCGAAGTATCTTGAGGAAAGAGGGTATGCCTCGCCACAGAACATGGGCTGGAACAGGATAACGGTCAGACGCATCTTGAGTTCCCGCGTATATATAGGTGACACTGTCCAGGGCGTCAGTGAGAAGGTGAGCTTCAAAAGCAAGAAGACAAGGAGGCTTCCTGAGAACAGGTGGGTCATCACCGAAGGGACCCATGAAGCACTCATACCCAGGGAGATGTTCGATAAGGTGCAGGCGCTGAGAAGGAACAGGAACGGAGGCAGGAAATCGCATGGAAGGGTCCGCCACGTGCTCAGCGGCCTCATATACTGCGGCGGCTGCGGGAGTGCGATGTATGCCCGCAGGCGCAGTGGCGGGATCGCTTATGTCTGCGGCAACTACTGCAGGAATGGGCGGGCAGCGTGCACTAGCCATTTCATATATGAGCGGGAGATCGTCAGACACATATGCGGTGAGCTGCTGGCCCTGTTCAGGCTTGTGGATGAGCTTGAAAAACTGAAAGAGACGTTTTCGGGATACGAGACCGATGAACCGGGCATTGCCCGTAATGAGTTGAATGCCCGGTTGGAAAATCTGCGGCGCAGGCAGGAAATGCTCTACAGTGACAGGCTGGAAGGACGGATCTCCGTGCAGTTGTTCGATAGGATGAACCGGCAGCTTGAAAAGCACATAAGCGCGCTCGAAGATGAGATGGAAAGGCTGGAACGGGAAAATGCAAGGCATTCCGACGTCGATTTTCTCGTGAGATATATAACGGCAAGGCTGGAAAAGGGAGAACTGACGAATGAAATGGCATCAGCGGCAGTCAGTTCGGTCGTTGTCCATGACAGTACAGTTACGATTGATTTAAAATATGAAATGGCGTAAGATAAATTCTGTCCAAAGTACTTTTGGGAGGCTGTATTATGAAAAAAGCTCTTATCGTATACAATCCCCTTTCAGGAAACAGAAATGTGCCGAAAGAACTGGATTACATAGTCGGCCGTTTCAATGAAAACGATACCCTGGCCGTGCCTTTCAGGCTTAGCAGTGGTACGACTGATGATCTGGAAAGGGTTTTGCTGGAGGAGAGGTTCGATTATATCGTTGTGTCCGGTGGAGACGGAACGGTCAACTCGATCGCTTCCATTCTTCTCGGCAACGGCATCGATATACCCGTTGGCGTCATACCTGCCGGAACGTGCAATGATCTAGCGCGCAGCCTGAATATACCGGCTGAGATGAAAAAGTGCCTGGATATCATATTTTCCGGCAACATCACGGAGATCGACACCGGCCTTATCAACGGGGAGAAGTATTTCCTCAATACATGTGCCGGAGGCAACTTCGTCGATGTATCCTACAGCACCGACAACGAACTGAAAAAAAGACTTGGTCCGCTGGCCTACTACCTGACGGCCCTGGGCGAACTCGCCAACCTGAAGCCCATCAGGCTGAAGCTGACGACGGACACCGAAGTGGTGGAAGGAGAGTTCCTTTTGTTCGTGATACTTAACGGCAAGCATGCGGCGGGTTTCTGGAACCTGGTGGAGGAAGCGGATCTTTCAGACGGATATATGGATATCCTGCTGGTAAAAAACTGTCCTCATGTTGAAATGGCTGCGCTTTTTTTCAAGGTGCTCCACAATGATTTCATGAACGACAGGAACGTAATGTGGCTTAGGACAAGCACGTGCAGGGTAGAAGGCGATACAGGCTTCAATCTCAGTATTGACGGCGAGGAGTGGCAAGGCCTGCCGATCGACGTGAAGTTCCTGCATCGGAGCATAAAGGTCTTTACTCCCGGGAAATAGAGGGACTGGCCGCTGGACTGCAGTTCAACAACGAATTAAGCTGATCGACCCTCCCTTCTTTTTGTAATATTAACATTTTTCGGACATATATTAATTGTGAATCCCGGCTTTTGCATATCCATATATTAGGGGGGGTTATCGGGTGGAAAGATATTATGATATATACCAGCAGATCGCTGAAAGGACACAGGGAGACATTTACATAGGTGTCGTGGGTCCCGTCAGGACAGGGAAATCGACATTGATCAAAAGGTTCATGGATCTGCTCGTCATACCGAACATAGAAAATGTATACAGCCGCGAAAGAGCCAAGGATGAACTGCCCCAGAGTGCCACCGGACGTACGATCATGACCACGGAGCCAAAATTCGTGCCCAATGAGGCAGTTGAAATAACGCTGGATGAAGCGCTGAAGCTGAAGGTCAGGATGGTCGACTGCGTTGGTTATCTTGTCAGGGGAGCATTGGGCTACCTTGAAAACAACGCGCCGAGAATGGTGTCGACACCATGGTTCGACTACCAGATACCTTTTGAGCAGGCAGCCGAGATCGGGACCAGGAAGGTCATTAACGACCACTCGACCATCGGTCTCCTGGTGACATGCGACGGAACCATAACGGATATCGACAGGGAGGACTATGTCGAGGCGGAACGCCGCGTCGTGAATGAACTGAAGGAAATTAACAAGCCGTTCGTTATCGTGCTCAATTCAGTCGTCCCTAAGGATGAGGAGACCGAGAAGCTGAGACAGGAACTTGAAGAGAAATATGAAGTGCCGGTAATCAGTGTGAACTGCGCCCAGATGCAGATCGAAGACATAGCCGCGATAATGGAGCGGATCCTGTACGAGTTCCCGGTACGCGAGATCGGTATCAACATACCTGGATGGGTTGAAGCCATTGAACAGGACCACTGGCTCAGGGTCGACATGCTGGAGGCTGTAAGGAACGTATTTGACGGGGTACAGAGGATCCGTGAGGCAAAAGACTCACTGAGGAAATTTTCCGATTACGAGTTCGTCGGAAAGGCAGACCTGGTGGAAATAAACGCCGGTTCGGGCAGCATACTCATGAACATACAGACGCCCGACGATCTCTTCTACAGCGTTCTCAGCGATATAACGGGACTGCGGATCGAAAACGAGCACATGCTGATGGGGATGATGAAGGAGCTCGCAAGGATCAGGAGGGAATACGAACGGGTAGAGTACGCGTTGCATGAAGTGAAGATGAAGGGTTACGGAGTCGTTACGCCGCAGATGGAAGAGATGACGCTGGATGAGCCTGAAATCATCAAGCAGGGCAACAGGTTCGGTGTCAAGCTCAAGGCAAGCGCACCGTCGATACACATGATCCGTGCGGATATCGAGACCGAGATAGCTCCTCTGGTCGGCACCGAAAAGCAGTCCGAGGAACTTGTGAATTATCTGCTTAAGGAATTCGAGAATGAGCCGGGAAAGATATGGGAATCGAACATATTCGGAAAATCCCTCCACGAACTTGTGAGCGAAGGACTGCACAACAAGCTGATGAGGATGCCGGAGGACGCACAGCAGAAACTGCAGGAGACGCTCCAGAGGATCATCAACGAGGGCAGCGGCGGACTGATATGTATAATACTTTAGGAAGGGCGAAAGCCCTTTTTTTATTGGCGCGTCCAGCGAAGCTGGACCGCACTAGTCGGTGAAAGTCCGACCCCGGTAATCGCCAGGGAGCCGGGTAGCTAATCCCGGTGCGTCGCAGTAATGCGGGGTGCTAAGCGGGAGGATAAAGTACCTGTCTGAACAACAGGGCGAGCAAAAA
>JAKOPX010000419.1 GCA_029778665.1 Bacillota bacterium
CACCGCACCTATTCAAACGCGTGACATTCCTCAGCCCTTAAGGAATACCTCTTCGCAGAGGAGTGTCACCGCACCATATTACCTCACGGTCCCGATCTGGTTGACTGCCTTGTCAAGCGTGCTGTCGATGGCCTGAAGCACCCTTGAGCTCGCCTCATATGCCCTCATTACTGTGATCATGTCCACCATTTCGCGAACGATATTGACATTTGACAGTTCCACACAGCCCTGCTGTATGGTCCCTGAAAACGCACGTGTCCGGGCATCTTCGCCTGCCTGCAGCAGGTTGTTGCCATATTTCCTCAGTACCGTCGTATCCGTGAATTCAGTGATAAGCAGCCGGTCGATTATCTCACCGTCCTGCATGATATATCCGTTCTCGTCCACGGTGAACGGACCGTCACGGAGGATTACCGGCCCGTTTTCGCCCAGCACGTAATACCCGTCGCTTGTCACGAGGACGTTGTCACTGTTCCTGGAAAAAGAACCGTCCCTCGTGAAAAAAACTGCCACGTTGCCGCCGGCGTCACGCGCCGCAACGGTGAAAAACGCGCTGTCGCTGTCTTTTATGGCCATGTCGAGTTCGTTGTCCGTTTTGGACAGCTGGCCCTGTGAAAAGTTGGTGTATACCTCGCTGATGTCGCTGCCGAGTTCCATGGTGCCGATATTCCGGGGCCTTTTCGAAAGTGAATCCTGGTCCCTGACTATCTTGGTCATCAGGTCAGGAAAACTCTCCATGACCGTTATATCCCTTTTGAAACCATAGGTGCTGGCGTTGGCCATATTGTTCGTTATAACGTCCATTCTTTTCTGGAGCGCCAGCATGCTCCAGCCTGATGTATACAGTCCGCGTACCATATTTTCTCCCGACTGCCCGCCTGTAAATGACAGCGGGCTGAACAAACCTTGTTATTGTTGGTTCACTACTATTATCGGAACAAGTGCCGGGAATCTTAACCGGAAAATGACAGACAACCTTCCGGTGTAAGATTTGCAGGAAACAAGCTGCAACAAATGAAAAAGCCGGCTTCCGCCGGCTCTCTTTTTTGTATGTGCTGTATTTGCTTTCTGCTCAGGCATCACATTTATGTGTAACGCCAGATGATCATATTCTCCATAGGGCTTATTAATGCCTTATGTTTTATCTTCTCTGCCTTACTTCCATCGCAGCGCTCTTTTCCAACGATTCGATATTGTTCAGCGCTTCGCCCGTGCCAAGCGCCACGGCGGAAATCGCGTCGTCAGCTATGACCACATTGATCCCTGTCTTTTCCTGCAACAGCTTGTCCAGGCCATAAACAAGGCTGCCGCCGCCCGTCAGCACAATGCCCCTGTCACTTATGTCGGCGGCAAGTTCAGGCGGTGTCCTCTCAAGGACAGAATGGACGGCTTCGATGATCGCCTGCATGGGTTCTTCCAGAGCTTCCATCATTTCCGTCGATGTCACGGTTATGGTCTTGGGAAGCCCGGAAATCAGGTTACGGCCCCTGACATCCATCGCCACTTCCTGGACCCTGGGATACACAGTGCCTATGTTGATCTTCATCTCCTCGGCCGTGCGCTCTCCCACCATGATGTTGTGCTTCTTCCTCATGTACCTGACTATCGCCTCATCAAACTTGTCCCCGGCAACCTTGATGGAAGTCGACACGACGATACCGCCCAGTGATATGACGGCTATATCGGTGGTCCCTCCGCCTATATCCACTATCATGCTGCCGCAGGCCTTGGAAATGTCGATGCCTGCTCCTATCGCTGCAGCTATGGGTTCCTCTATCAGGTATGTCTTCCTGGCGCCCGCCTGCATGGTAGCGTCGATAACAGCGCGCCTTTCCACCTCGGTGACGCCGCTGGGAACACAGACCATTATCCTGGGCCTGAACAGCCTCAGCAGCCTGCTGCCGCATATCTTGTATATGAAATATTTCAACATCCTCTCGGTAATTTCATAATCCGATATAACACCATCGCGCAAAGGCCTTATCGCCACTATATTGCCCGGAGTCCTGCCGAGCATCCTGCGTGCTTCCTCACCAACCGCGAGGAGCTTGTTGGTGGTCTTGTCCAACGCAACCACAGAAGGCTCATTCAGCACTATGCCTTTTCCCTTGACATA